>JAAXOC010000044.1 GCA_014237145.1 ANME-2 cluster archaeon | reverse complement strand
CTTCAACTCCTGCGGGTCATCGACATAAACGTAAAGGGATACTTCATTTTTCAGTTTTGCAGTTATTTTGAGTGCACTACGATAAGGTGTTGTCTTTTTACCCATGAAATATATCGATACATATATTGACATAATTCCAATATACACGAAAACAATAGAGATGGTATCCAATAATGAATAATTGCCAGCAAAGTAACGAGATGATACATTTATAATTTTATTCATAAAGAATGCAGACATTATTATCACCATGAGAGGAAATATCCACCGAAACAAATGGTTGTAGTTCTTTACAACTTCAGTTTTCAGGATACTGTCTTTTGGAATTATGATAGACTTTTGAAATGGTCTATTTACTATTATCGAACCTGCGGTAAGCTCTGCATTTCTTCTGTAGGAACAATATATCATTAAAAATGATATGCTAAAAGAAGCCATAGAAAAAATGATATAAACTATATTTCTAAATATTGGGAGAAAAAAAGCTATTATAAAAAATATTGCCATAACAATTAATAACAGAATACCAGTAATAATAACAATACTCGCTATGTTGATATCTTGATAATCAATAATTAGTTTCTCTCCAGAAGTTACACCTTTTGCAGCATGAGAATCCTTTTGGTAAAATTTGTCATCATACAGTTCATGTTTTTCTCTTCTGGCATCTGCAAAATCAAAACCTTTTTGTGGGCACCACCCCATCATTTTCCGCATAGTTTCTGCTATATTCAGTGTCATGCCAATCCCCTCAACTTCCCGAACAGTTCATCAGCAAGTTTAGTAGGGTCATCCGTCTTCTCAAGCTTGATCTTCATCTCATCTGCCAGGTCCCACAGCAACTCGATGCACTGCGTATACCTGCTGCATGCGCCGCAGTCCCCTTCGTGCTCGTACCACACCTGCACCCCATGTTTTGCTGACACGAATATGATGCCATTGGCATCAAGCGGTATCGAGTGCCCGAACAGGATACCTCGCTCAGAATTTATGCTCTCCACCTCTATCTGGTTTGCCTGTGCCATCTCAAGCAGTGTATCCTCAATACGTTTATCCATGCTGATGAGCGCCCTGGATACCGCTTGCCTTGAGATATTGAACGAGCGTGCAATATTGATATTGGGAAGCCCGTCTCGCCGGAGTTTCCAGAACTTGAACTGTTTTTCATCTATTGGCAGGAACATAGGTCAATATATGCATGTTGACTATTTAAGGGTTGCTGAATGAAGTACTCATTATATACAACATGAATCCGAATTGAATACCAATGTCAACAGAGAACATCACAGCATTAATGGATAGCGGTTTTCCGGTAGGGGTCAGATTCACCCTAACCGGCCCCGAATCCCGAACAGACAAACTTTTCTGCGAACTTGTCCAGCAGGCCCGCCAGGGCGAAACCATCTCATTCTCAGTACAGGGCTGTCCTGTGGGTGCCTATGTGCTGGGCAGGGATGCGCCCCAGCCTGACGAATATTATTTTACTTCAGGCAGGTACATAAACAAAGTAGCAGCCGCCCAGGCAGCCGGTTCACTGCCACGCCTGGATACACGATACAACTTTGTGGAATTATTCCCGGTAAAGCAAGACAAAGTCGATTTTGATATACTGCTGCTGTTCCTCAATCCTGCCAGAGCCATGCGGCTGGTACAGGCCATGTCCTACCATAACGGCCAGCCCCTGGTGTTCAGTAACAGTGGTACGGCTTCCGTGTGCGGGGAATGCACGGTTACACCGTTCAATACCAAACGCCTGTGCCTTTCCATTGGCTGCAAAGGTTCGCGAAAGCACAGCAGGTATACAGAAGATGAAATGATAGCAGGCATCCCACACATACTGGTCAATGACATCAATGAGGGGCTTGCTTTTATTCCAGATATATTTGATTGAAAACCAGAGACTTTTTTTTATTTCCTGGAACGGTTTATAACCACAGAGTGCACAGAGAACACGGAGAAAACAATAACGCTCTGTGTTCTCTGTGCTCTCTGTGGTTGATCTTCTTTGCCATGATCCAGTTATCACACTTAACCAGAATAATTAAAAAGTCTCGGAAATTATTCCATAACCTTTAAGATTGTGCACACCATATTTGATATGCATCTCAAAAATGGCGAGTACAATGGAAGATATATCAGCATTAAAAAAACTGGCACTTATGGGTGGACTTGATGGAATTACCAGGATATCATCATCTGAATTTGCACACCACATTTTTTCCAGTACCCAAACTGCATCCAGGCGGCTGCAGTCCCTTGAACAGGCAGGATATATTACGCGTGAAGTCAGGCCTGCGGGCCAGCACATCAAGATAACCAGTGCCGGGCGGCAGGTGTTGGAAGCAGAGTACCTGGAATACCGCCAGATATTCACACCCGGTTCAACACCGATCGAACTGACAGGTCATGTCATCACAGGTCTGGGTGAGGGGCAGTATTACACTACCATTAAAGGATATCATGACCAGTTCGTCAACCTGCTGGGATTCGAACCCTATCCGGGAACCCTGAATATAAAACTGGAACAAGAAAGCATAGTATGCCGGACCCTGTTGAACATGAAGGACAAGATAACCATAGAGGGATTCACCAGCAAAAACCGCACCTTCGGAGGGGGGCGCTGTTTCCCTGTTTCCCTGGGCAACGGCACCAAAGGGGCCATAATGATACCGGACAGGACACATTACCCTGACGATACCATTGAGATAATATCAACAGAGAACCTGAGAGAACACCTTGGATTGAAGGATGGCAGCAAAATCACAGTAATAGTAGAATAAGTTGAAGTGATACATAATGAACAATTTGGATAATAATCAAGTACACAGGGCGGCAGAGGCGCTTAAGAACGGGGAGATGATATTACTCTTTGATTCAGATAACCGTGAGGGTGAGACCGATTTCGTTATACCTGCCAACAGGGTTACACCTTCTCATGTCTATAATATGCGAAAGGATGGAGGAGGTTTGATCTGTGTGGCCATACATCCCCTGGCTGCAGGTAAACTTGGACTTCCCTTTTATGCAGATATTCTACGCAATTCAGACTTGAATGGAGATGGAAAGATACTTCGAAAAATGGTAGAAAAGGACGGGGACATACCATATGACTCCAAGTCTTCCTTTTCATTATGGGTGAACCACAGGGACACATTTACTGGCATCACTGATAAGGACCGTTCATTGACCATAAGCCGTATTGGGGAATTCGTTAATAAGGCCATGAATGGTATGAATGTTGACCTGTCATCCGAATTCAGGTCACCTGGTCATGTATCTTTGTTGAGGGCTGCAGATGGCCTAGTCAACAAGCGTGCCGGGCAGACAGAACTGTCAGTGGTCCTTGCAGAATTTGCCGGTATTATCCCTGCCATGGCCATATGTGAAATGCTTGATGAAACGAACGGTCTGGCACTGTCCAAAGAGGGCGCTATGAAGTATGCTGATGAACACGGGCTCGTATTTATTGAAGGAAAAGATGTGATACAAGAATTCAATAACATTAACTAAACCAGGAATCATAACCCCAGCTATTGTTATTTTGGTTAATGTTATATTATAAAATTCAGCTATCCATTGTTATATTTCATCTTCACTTTGATGTGATGAAATCATTTTTTGGACATATTCATTAGTTTCAGTTTCTGGATATTTTCCAGCATAGTCTTGGATTCCATCACTTTCTGTTTCCCCAGATGATCTATGATGGTATTTATATTTTTATCCAGCTGATATAACTTAAAAGGTCTGCCTTTTCCAGGTTTTTTCACTTCTTTGACAATCACCCATTTGAGACCATGAAGTTCACGCATTGCAGTACTGACTTCAGGTTGTCTTAGGTCGGATGCAATTTCGATATCTCGTGAGGTTACCTTCTCGCCGTTTCTAAGAAATGTAAGCGTTTTAGCGACATTCCTTTTTAACCCCAAACCTATGAGCGTGTCAGCAAATTCGTCATCGGCTATATCAAAAACTTTGACAGACTGATTTTTCATTTTATTCCTCCTCCGAAGTTTAATTAAATTAATATAAAATAAAACTTTCTATATTAAAACATAATTATTGCTTAATAATGATTATTTTGCCTTGAAATAATATTTCAGGAAATTGTTGTTTTAGTCCGTAATTTTCACATACTAAAGCTTGATTCATTTTATATTTTCGTCTTTTGTCAACGGCGGTGTAAAAATCCCCAATTGTAGCGGTTTAAAAATACACCACCAATATATATATTATTATCCTTCGCGTTTCCTCCAAACTTCCAAAACAATCTCTACTTTTGCATAGTCGTCAAACCATGCTTCCTACGTTCCTCAAGCCTGTAACTTTCACCCTTAATATTGACAGTCGTGCAATGGTGCAATATCCTATCCGGAATCGCCGCAGCAATAACACGGTCGTGGAATACCTCTCCCAATTCACCATACGACTTATTTGAAGTAAAAATCATAGAACTCTTCTCATACCTTCTTGAAACCAGCTGAAAAAAACAATGAGCACCTTCACTATCAAACGGTAGATACCCCATCTCATCAATGATCAGCACATCATACTTTGCCAAAAACTTCAGCTTATTTTCCAGTATCCCTTTCAGATTTGCACTTTTCAATCCCTCAACAAGGGCACCTGCATTAACAAAATACACCTTAAAACCAGCAGTCACAGCCTCAATTCCCATAGCAATTGCAAGATGTGACTTTCCCACACCCGGTGGTCCCAGAAAAACCAGATTTTCTGCATTATGAGCAAATCTTAAAGAAAAATAATCTACCGTTTTGCACTCCAAACCCAAAGGTTAGTGTTCAAAACATCACTAAAGGAGTTATTATTCGACTTCGTATGACGAGATTAGTATTTTTAGCTGTTTTTTCAAGGAATTCTTTAGAAAAATGGTATTGAGCTTTTTTTCTATTAATTTTGGTTTTTTTAATTGATTTCTCTTTTTAGACATTCAGAACCCCTCCGAATGAAGAAGATATCTGCGTAAATATATTAAAATTTTTACAAATAACTCTTGACCAATAATAGGGATATTGAGATTTATCAAAAACATAAGCAGTAAGCCTTTCAAACTCCTTAACCGATCACGTATGAAAAAACAGTGAAGCAACGATTGCTATCATGATAAATTCCCCCTCCACAAGTAAGTCTAACGATTTGCCTATTTTTTTTCCTTTCCGGGTAAAATGCAGGATTTGCCAATATCCATATGCAATTGAAAAGATCAAAATAAAAAGATATCTATAAAAAAATGTATAGGATAATATAAGCCAGATAATGAATGTTGAGTTCAAGAGGATTAAAAGGTTTTTTGTTTTATTTATTCCTAGAAATACCGGTAATGTTATAACATTATTTAGCCTATCGGCTTCAATATCACGGATATCGAAAAGAACGGTATAAATAAAAAACTTTATAAAAGAAAAATAGAAAATTGCAGAGATTGTGATAAAATCACTGGAATGAACGATTACCGGAATAAAAGTTCCGACCACAGCCCAAGCTAAGGCAACTGATATACTTTTTATGCAAAATATATCTTTCAATCTAAAATTTGCTATTTTTATGCTATAAACAAATCCTACACAGAAAGGAAAGAAAATTATAAAAATAGCAAAAAGAGAATGTAAAAGCGATATATAGAGAGCAGCAAAGGAAGATATTATCACCATAAAAATTATATAATGCCAATTTTTTGTAGTAAATTCTACTCTATCCAACATATTTATCGAATCTTCTTTTATATCTGTTAATTTATTGATACTGTACACAGCAAACGTAATAAAAAAGGAAGCAAGAACTAAATCAAACTCAACACTTATTCCGTAAAGCAAGAACGAAACAAGGGGCAATGAAAAACCAGTCATTGCAATGAATAAGGAACTCACCGTTAAGAAAGAAAAAATTTTGTCAAAAAAGGAAATCAAGATATTTTGAGGATTTTCGCCTTTAAAAAAGCACTCGTTCTGATAATCTGGCATAATGATCAAAAAATTCATTTCCCCAGGCAATTGCTTCTTTGCTGTAGCTTATCAGGTCGTTGCTGTAATCATATGTCCCATCCAGACGAAATAATCCTAACGATAGAAAATAATCAGTAACTGAAATAGCAGCTTTCAAATTTATATTCATTACGGACAAATTAAAATTTGAGTTGCTTCCAATGTTCATTTGATTTAAAATTGTTTTATCTATTTTCGCAATCACATCTTTAGATAATATAAGGTGCACATCAATCATTTCAGTTGCAAGTTCTTTATATAAGGATTCAAAATCTGGGATATAGATGGAAGAGACTCCACGAATTTCTTTTGCATTTTTCAATAAGTTGACATAATTTGTATGTGCTTTAAAAATTTCGGTGTCGGTATCTTTGATAAGCTTAGAATCTTTTAACCATCCGATCTTTTCAATCAAATGTTCAGGAATTCCGCTCAGGTCATGCTCAAGCCAGAATTCTTTATGTTTTTCCAAAACCTCTGCTAGATCGTTAAAATCCAGCAGTTTTACAGCTATGACCCTGCCGATATTTGTGAGAGAATAATTTTTATCATTATCTTGAAAAGTAATGTTGTACTTTTCAAGTTCTTTTAAAGCATGTATAGCTGTCGTGGAGTTTATTTTCAAATCATCCCGCAAATGACCCAGCGGTTTTTTACCATAATACAATCTGATGATGATTTTTTTTCTCAGATCAGAGCAGACAGCAAGGCGTTGAATATTCATTTTTAATTCATCTACATTTCACTTTGACTAGTATATTGCATAATTGCAATAATCATATTTATAATTATCAATTAAGTTTAATAATATTTATATACTATTATTCTTATACTACAAAATGTTAATATTGCTTAATTTAAGCAATATTTCATGTTATAGCAATGATTGGTAAGTTTTAGTAGAATAATACGAATACTCATTTGATCTGCGGAAAGTGAGAAGAACAGTTTTTTCCCCAAACCTATCTCGAAAATCTCATAGTACACTGTGATTATAAGATCTGTCTTCTATTGGGATTCCAATGAACCATTTTGTTATGATGTCAAATCTGGCAAAATGTTCCATTTGTCTGTCAGAAAAATCATTGAGATATTGAACAATTGCTGAAAAGAACATCCTTTCAGGGGTGTTTTTTACTGGTCCACCTTTATTAGGTGAATAGAGATCGCTGCATGCTTCGTTCATGAAGGAAAAATCTATTTTTTGATTTATCCAGTAAAAAATTGTGTCTTCTGGTATGAGATTTTTGTAGACAGTTAGACTATGAATGAAGGTAGTTTGTATGTCTTTTGGTATTGAAAACATATTATTACACTCATATCATAAATTTTAAGTGATAAATATGTTCAGATGATATAAATGCTTCCAAATCTATCGATTTTTAAGAAAAAGTTCGCTGAAGCTGGCGTTTATTTGTTGTGCATAATATCTGAAATTATGTCCAACTAGAAATTTAGAAAGTAGACAGTATGTTAAATTATTATAAGTTTGGGACTTTTCCGACAATCTCTTCAGGATAATATTTTAGGATAACAATTATTTACATATTATTTTATATTTATGTCCTGAATAAAATATTCTTTTTCTTTTATTAATATAGATATCTTATCAAACTTTGACATGTCCTGGTTAATCAGCTTATCGTCAATCTCAATGGTCAGGTCATTATCATAGCCACTTTTTTGGAGCCTGCCAAGTATTTCACTGATCCCGGGATTCCTGGCCATATGTCCAGGGTAATGTGGAGTACCGTTTTGCACACCGCCCACATGTACATTCACGATCCTGCTGCCAAGTTCACTTATAAAATCCAGGGCATTATCAAGACCTGTTTGAAGAGCATGGGCTACGTCAAATGTCATCATAAGATCAGGATACTTTGCCAGCACATCTCCCATAAGGGACGGTTCGTAACACATGTTCTGTAACCTGGGCGAGAGATTCTCAAGAGCAAGGACAACGCCCATCTCACGGGCGTATCCGGTACAAACAGTGAGATAGTCAAAAAACTTCTTCATGTCTTCCGGGGTTGGCTGCCGGTGTACGGTCCTGTTACCGGGGTGTATGGTCAGCACACGAGCATCCAGCTTTGAGGACAGGTCTATGGCCCAAAATGTCTCTTTGATGGTAGCTTTTCGTACATGCTCATTATACGATGACGGATTCAGGTCAAGGATAGGAGCATGAACAGTGCAGTGTCCAAAAAAGGTGGATATTACATCATCCAGGTGCTCCACAACTTTTGCTTCATGGCGGTGCTGCCAGAATTCAGGTGTTTCTGCCCAGAACTCAATATTCTCTATTCCTGCCTGGCCCAGTATCTCTGCTATCTCATCAATACCATAGTCCCACAGGAACAACGACGAACATGATATTTCCATATTAGATCTCCATAACCTTCCTCAGATCGACCGCAATGCCCCTGGTAGATCGTACCATCTCGGCACCGCCCATCATTGCCCTGCCCACACCCAGCACCCGCTCACTTACTACTATCACCTGGTCGGACGGCCGGATGTTCATATTTGCATCCACCACACCAGGTGCCAGCAGGTTGCCGCCGGGCACAAAATCATCTATGCTGACCTGGTAAGTGCCAAGTTCAAGAAGCCTCATGGCACCTTCAATTGTTGGGATAAGTGTACCTGTCCTTGGATTAAGGCTGGCCAGCTGCTTTTTATCATAATATACCTGGTATTTCGGGAACGGTGCTTTGATAGAAGCACCATCAGGGACTAAAAGCCATCCTGCACCTCTGCCAAACTGGTAATCTGCAATTCCCCTCAACATGTTCTTTGCAATCTCAGTGGTCTTACGAAGTGAATACTCCTCATCCCGGACAATACCAGATACAGTAGACCTTAATGTTCCCAGTGACCGGGTAGACGTAACGCTGCCCTGGGCTGTGTATGTGATATCAAGACCCAGCGTTTCGGCAGCACTCTGGCAAATATCCCTGTAGGCACCATCCACATGGGCGATTATATGTGAATACTTATTGTTTTTTAGGTAATCCACAAGGCACCCTGTCACCCAGGAACGTTCTTCAAGGTCCCAGTGTCCTGTCACAGGTATATCGTAATGGGCGGCAGGATATACCAGTTCCAGTTCCCGCGGTACTATACCCAGTGGCGATGTGATTATCACTTCGTTCAATGCCCGCCTGTTCCTCCCGGTGGCACGGTTGAACATCTGGTGACTGTTGGATATGGAATAAGGCTTACGGGCAGAGCAGGGAAGCAGTAGCAGTATATTTGCGGCAGGTGCCTGGTATTGTGAGCGTACCCTATCAGCAAACCGCTTTACTTCTACCCTGTTCAGAGATTCAGAAGTATTTGCGTACATGGTAACACTTCGGTATGTCGGCGTATGCTGTTCAAGGTACACATGTTCCTGGTCCATGAGCCGGAGCAGTGCAGTGAGCCAGGGACTACTACGGCATTTTCCTTCCACATATTCCCTGAGATTACCGCCCCTGATACGCTGGACAGCGATCTGTTTTTCCTCTACCAGCCTGTTCACATTATGCCCGGACACCAGTTTACCCCGCTCTTGTGCGCTCATTTCCTGCAGGTCTTCCACACTGGTATTAGTGCATACACTACATGAACAGGGCAGTACTGGCAGGTCTGATAGCCTGTACTCACCATCGGGCATCATGTAGATACCACCATATGCTTTGATCGTGGGAAGTATGTCATCGACAACATCAATGCCCAGGTAGATCAACAGGCAAAGGTTCTCAGGGGTTGCCAGTGCAGGAGCATACAATGCTGTATCAGGAGGAGTATTGTTCTTGATATGAATTACAGTGTCCAGCAACATCCTGGGATCATTTTCCATCTGTTTTGCCGCACCTATGACATACATATCTGCATGTAGGATATCATGGCAGGCCGGGTGTACTAATTGGCCTGTTGCACCATCCCGTTTTTCCCAATGATATCGTTCATGTTTTGCAGAGTCATAGATCTCTTTTACCATTTCAGGTCTGGCATGCAGGGGCATTGGTTTACCTGGCAGGATGACAAGTTTGCCAGGATCCACTTCCTCAGGTGATAATATATTCCGGGCCCACAGGCTGCCTGCGAAAACAATGGGGCTGTCCTTTTCAGAATGCAGGATTAAGGGTGTGGGATAACGGTCGTCCAGCAGCAACTTACCCAATCGTGCGGCTGCATCCCTTCTTGTTACTTCAAAGTATTTTGTCATTACAATTCCGGTGCAGTATATGTGCTTTAACATTAAAAAGTATATTTAGAAAATCTTATTGGCTAATAGCTATTTCCTTAATACGGATGCCTGCAAAACTCGTAAATACACATATACCGGGACATATACCGACACATATACCCAATGTCTGCTCTATAGATGAAGGGGAAAATACCAGGCTAGTCACCAAGAACCTGGTACCAGACATACAGGTATATGGTGAGAAACTGATAACGGTCGATGGGATAGAATACAGGTTATGGTCACACCACCGCAGTAAGCTGGCCGGTATGATAGAAAAGGGGATGAACTTAGCGTTAAAGGAGGATTCCAGGGTCCTTTATCTTGGCGCGGCATCTGGAACTACTGCCAGCCATGTTTCTGATATCGTAACGAAGGGGCGCGTCTTTGCGGTTGAGTTCTCACCAAGGATCATGCGCGATCTTATTGATGTATGCAGCCAGCGAAGTAACATGGTCCCGGTCTTTGCAGATGCCGGGCAGCCTGGGTCGTACAAGGCTATTGTAGGTTCGGTAGATGTGATATACCAGGATGTGGCCCAGCCCAACCAGGCTGAGATCGCATTGGTCAATGCCAGGGAGTTCCTTAAGCCACGTGGATACCTTGTAATGGTTATCAAGGCCCGGAGCGTAGATAGTACTGTAAACCCGAAAATAGTGTATGAGCAGGAATTGGATAAACTTGGTAAAGAGTTCAATTTACTTGATAAGAAAGTACTCAGACCATATCATCCTGACCATCTGGCAGTTATTGCACAAAGAACCTGACTTTTTTCAAATAAATCTATCAAAATCCACCAGATTGTAAAGAAAACGTACATGAAATTCTTCGAATGACATGCTCAAAAAATGAAAGAACCCAAGGGTACTTTCATGCTAAATAGTAAGTTCATTCCTCGGCATTATCCCCACCGGATATGATCTTCAATCTCTTTACTCCGCCTATCTCACTGATAACCATTGCAGTAGAAATCGGCACCAGTGATTGCCACTCCTCACCATGTAGCATCCTACGGCGTATCTCAGTGCCCGAATATCTCTCCCGCTTGAATAGTGGTGACTGCCTGACCTCAAATCCTGCTTCCTCGAATAGCCGTATCACTAACGGGTTGTTTGAATACACCACCTTGAAAGGAGGTGTCATAGAAATAACATGGGACACCCAGACTGAATTGCGCTGGATATCCTCAATAGGTATTATGTAGTGTTTAACACCCAAGGTCTCCAGTGCTTCGGTCATCAGCAGCACCCGCTCACCTGCCGTGAACAGATCATCGGGCTCATGGCTTGCCTGTGCGCTTCCGATGCCGATTATGATTTCATCTACCTCTTGTGCTATCGACTCAAGCACGTTCTGGTGTCCCAGGTGGTATGGTTGGAACCGTCCTATGTAGAATGCTCTTCTGGAGTCCATTCTCCGCCAGCCCAGACTACCTCATTGAACTTTTCATAGTCCCATGCATTATTCTTGTGTTTTTGGGCTGCAAGTTTCACGACGATATCCATAAAGATGGGTTTGTCGTGGTATTCTATTCCCTTGACTTTATCCAGGTATTCCTTGCCTATATTATTGCGGATAAAGATGGTACTCCATCCATCCGGGCTGCCAATACTACCTACACTGATATCGGCATAATAGGACGTGTAATCCATACAGTGATGGCAGGGTTTTCGGGCCAGATGAGCAATTTCCTTAATCGGGACCAACGCTTTATCGTCAGCGGTCTCTGCTACGAACTTGCCTTTTGCAAAGTCAAGTTTCTTTACAGTTTTCCGATCCAGACCCATAATGTTGGGTATGATATTCTCTCCCATATCATCATAGGTAAAGCTCTCCATACATATCAAGCCAATAACCAGCTTGATCTTATCTGTAAGGTTCTCCCGAAGCAGTGAAGCTGCATGTGCCTGACAGGGAGTGCCAACCACAGCGATCTTTTCATAGTTCTTAAGTACTTCACGCAGACTGGATAATACAGGTTCATAGGTATATTTGGTACCGGCTGCACTTGCCACCTGTTCGGCACTGGTCAGCACCACTACCTCGGTCTCCCAATCTTCATTCCGTGAAACACTAAGGGCAGCATCGATCTCACCCTGTTCAAAGAGTGATTTCAGGATACCGGTAACAGCTCCACCATCCTGGCCGTGTATGGAACTCTTGCCAATCCGCTGGTCGATGACATTATCTAATTCATCATCACCAGGGAAGCCATCAAGGATTGGACAGATACGCTGACAGGCCAGACAGTTCTGGCAGGCCAGACATGTGTCACAGTCCACATAACATTGCCTGTTGGCACAATAATTGTCTTCCCTGCTGATCTCACTGAAGAGTTTGACCACAGTAGGTTCATCTACGGTAGGAGTGAACTTATCATAGTTCGCTTCATCGTACAACTGTACCTTGGCTGCCTGCATAGGGCAGATGGCTTCGCATCCGCCGCATGCAGTACACAGTGAATTTTTTATTACCTGGTATATCTTCGGGAACCCCATTTGTGGTGCGGGGATCTCAGCGCTCACCTACTTGCCTCCGATTATTTCCTTACCGAAGAGTTTGATCGATTTCTCCTTATTCGGACCGATTGGTGAACCGCATACGATCTGGGTCACACCGATCTTCTGGAGATTGGCAACTTTCTCAGCGCATGTTTCAGGTGTTCCGCAGATGCTGAATGAATCCATCATAGTGTCTGTCACTAAACCGCCCATCAGTGCACCAAAGTCTCCTTTTGCAATAGCTGCACCAATTTCTCCTTTTGCTGCAACATCAATACCATGGCGTTCAAGCACAGTATCAGGTGAACCTGAAACAATGAATGCAACCACGATCTTAGCTGCACCAACGGCCTTTTCTGCATTCTTGTCAATGGAGAAGCATGCATATGCGCCTACATCTACTTCTTTTGGATCCCTGCCTACCTTCTTGGCACCGGCTTCTATTGCTTTGATAGCAATTTCGAAGTCCTTGGGATGAGAAGCGTTGATCAGCACACCGTCTGCTACTTCACCTGCAAGTTCCAGCATCTTCGGACCCTGTGCACCCAGGTAAATAGGGATGTTGCCTGCCTTGAAAGCCATCTTGGCACCTTTGATCTTGACCCTCTCGCCGTCGATATTTACCTTTTTGCCTGAAAAGAAATCCCTGAGAGCCTGGACTGATTCTCTAGATGTCTTTAACGGCTTTTCCCATGCAATGCCCATTGCATCAAATGTGGCCAGGTCGCCGGGACCGATTCCCATTATAGCCCTGCCACCGGAAATATCATTTATCGCAGCAATACTGGATGCTGTCATTGCAATATTTCTTGTGTACGGGTTGGTTACTCCCGTTCCCAGTTTAATCTTGTTGGTACTCAAGGCCAGTACAGCCAGGGTAGTATAAACATCCCTGTTGTTGTAATGGTCTGTAATCCACACATTGTCAAATCCCTGATCTTCTGCTAACTTCGTATATTCAGCCAACTTCAGAACGGGGTCACTTGGTACAAATTCTATTCCATACATGTATGTCCCTCCATTAATAGTAAAAGTATTGATTCATTAATAACTTAAAAGCATATTGGTTTTATCCTGAAAAGCAAAAGATGAAGCATTTGGTAGAAATACAATATCTATAATGGGTAATATACTGTAATGGGTTTAATTGAATAACAGATAATTGACAACAGGTAAATTAGTCACTATGAGACTGGACGCATTTTTAGTAGAACAGGAAAAAGTAGCCAGCCGGGGCAGGGCCCAGCGTGCAATTACCAATGGTCTGGTAAGGGTTGATGGGAAAATAATCCTCAAAGCGTCCAGACAAGTTGGATATGAAAATGAGATCGAGGTGAAAGAGAATATTGACGTGCCGGCAGGATACATGAAACTCAAAAATATCCAGGACCGCACCGGCATGATCCACCCCGGAGATGTTATACTGGACCTGGGTTCCAGTGCAGGCGGTTTTCTCATGTTTGCATCAGGGATTGCTGAGCATGTAAAGGGCATCGAGTACAGCGAAGAGTTCATGCCGCAACTTAATAGTATCGCCAGGTCCCATGACAATATTACCGTTGTAAAGGATGATGTATTTACCATGCCCCTGTCATCAATGTCGCATAAACCAGTTAATGTAATCTTCAACGATATTACTGTCGAGCCACTTGATTCCATCAAAGTACTGGCAAGGGTCTTACCACTACTGAAATCAGGCGGTCGTGTGCTGCAGGTCTTAAAACTTCCTGACAGATCGGTCCTTAATGAGTGTACTAACAGGCTAAAGGAACTGGGATTGACGACCCAGCATATATTAGAGCCTGAAAAGAGAGAAGTTTATGTTATAGCAGTACGAAATAAAAAGAGCGAGGCGAAAGAGTAAATGGCAGATATATGCAGCATATGCGGTAAAAAGGAGATGTTGCCCTATAAATGCAAGTACTGCGGCTGGACATACTGCTCTGAACACCGCCTGCCAGAGAACCACAACTGCCCCGGGCTGGAAAAACTCAAGACACAGGTAAGGGAAAGCGGCAGGATCATGTACCAGCCCGAACCGGAAACCACAAAGAAACGCACAATCGGTTTACCAAGACTGGGGCATAGGGGGAGGTCACCGTATGCTATCCCAATATCAAGGAATTATTCCCTGTATATCATAATGGCATGTGTGGCGGCATTTTTTTTGCAGAATTTAATCCCGGCATTTACGGGTCTGTTCCTGCTGGTACCCGAATTGGCTGCAGTTCGCCCCTGGACCGTTTTCACGTATATGTTTCTGCATGGAAGTGGCGGTCACCTGTTCTTCAACATGCTGGTACTGTTCTTCTTCGGTCCCACCCTTGAGAGGAAGATAGGAAGTCACAAGTTCCTTATCGTGTATTTCGGGGCCGGATTATTATCTGCTCTGGGACATATGCTATTTTCAGGCTCACCAGTAGTAGGTGCCAGCGGGGCCATATACGGTATATTTGCCTGTCTTGCACTGCTGGATCCGGATATACGAGTTTATGTATATTTCTTCCCTATGAAAATCACACAGGCACTGATACTGTTTGCCCTCGTAGATATACTTATGATGGGGTCCAATGATATGATAGCCCATGCAGCACACCTGTCCGGACTGATGTTCGGACTGTATATGGGTTTTAAAATAAAGAAAGAAATGAAACAGTCAGTATGGTGATTGCATTTAGTCGCAAAGTATAATACTCAAAAAGTTGAATACCAGATTGCAGGAGCATAGCACAATGGCTAAGAAAAAGTCAAAAGGAAAAACAAAGAAAGAACCAGCAGCAAGCCCCAAATCTAAAACCGTATTTCCATTCTATTCAGAAGACCGATGGAACAACTGGATAGAGCAGGTCAAAGAGAGTGGTTTTGAACTCAATGAAGACGAAGACCCGGGTGATTCTGGCAAGATATTTGTCAATATGGAAGATGACATAATCCTTGCATGTTTAAAGGTCATTGCTAAATACCAAAATAATGAGTTGACGGGTGACGGGGCCTTCGATGCCCTGGATGAGGTTAAGAACATTGTATTGAACCCAATGGATTCGATCAGTGAGCCTATTGACCTTATGCTCGATTCATTGCAGACCTCATTGATCGGTGTTTTTGCTTCCTGCGAGTGTTATATCGATGGTGCTTATGACAAGTCGGCTGATCTTACCCCGATCATAAAAAGTGCATTGGAAGCAGAGGAGGCAGATGACCCGGGAACTGCTATTGGTTATGTTGCCACAATCGGGGCAAGTGTGATCGCAGGGGCCGAAATCCCTGAGGATACTTTATCAGATATGCCTTACGGCCTGGTCGCCGAATGGATCGACGGTATAGATTCCATATCAGCCGCCATGATGGGTGATGACAGTTATAAGTTCGATGAGGCTGATGAATAAATAGTATTTTGTTAATTTTTTTCCAGGGGTTTATTGTTTTATGCTGATTCACCAGGTTCTGGGCCTGGATAATGATGAGAACCTGTTCCTGCCTGAAGAAAGTTACAGTAACCTGAACGACCTCTACCGGACCCTGGGGTTCATGGAACAGATGGTACAGTCCCAGGGGATTGACGGTGAGGTCAGGGCCGTGCAGGATGATAGGGATATCATCTGTCTGGCAATAAATAACCCGGCTACAGGGGAATATCCTTCGTTTTGGGCAGTGTTCACCAATGTGGTGGCCCGGTCCGGTATCCAGTCGGCGGCTGTGGAACGATTTGGCGGTCTGGCCTCTGTTCTATTACAGGCTGCTGATGACGTGAACTTGATCGATGTACCGGCCAGGGAATTGATAGGTGCATTACAGGAATATTTTTCCATTGCCCTGGTCGAGAGACAGTTATGTGATGGCTGCGTTAAGCCTACTGAAACCTATGACATGGTGTACCTGGATATCAGGGTCCAACGGTTGGATGAGCTGTTCAGGAAACTTGGTGATGAGTTCGATGCATCCGGCATGGTACTGGAAATTTGCTGCGGCAACGGTATGGCGACGCTGTCGTTGGAAAAGCTGGGCATATTCCCGCTGACAACTGATTATGACCGCTGCCAGGTGTGCCAAGGACTGGAACATGGTGTGCTGAAGCCCAGGCGGACTATTGTGATGGATGCCACGAGGCTGACTGATTTCTTTGAGGGGGCCTCATTTGATGCTGTTATTGGTTTCATGCTTGGTACTATTTATAGTTTTAACAAGGATATCTGGGCCGCAATGATGTATGAATCCCTGAAGGTAGTTAAGCCGGGAGGGACGCTGCTGTTCACAGTTAATAAGCGTGAAGAGATGGATATCCTGGAAAGTGTACTGGACGGTCTGGGTGCGGTAGGTGAGATCATTGATAATACTGATGAGAACGGGATATATGACCAGTGGGTGTACCTGGGGCACAAGGGGTAGTAACTGGAACGGTATTGACTGAAAAAACTGAATGCTTCAGGCGAGATTTGGACAGGGCTGAATAGTTACAAAAGTGCAAGGCTAAAAACGGGAAAACTCTTATATAGGCAGATACAAATATAAGGTGAAAGTTAGCTGATTTTCTCATTTTTTCTATGAGGTATAGAGATGGTTAATGATAACGAACTTAAAGGTACAACAACTATTGGACTAGTCTGCAGTGAAGGCGTGGTACTGGGCACAGAGAGCCGGGCTACTATGGGTCATTTCATCGCAAGTAAAGATGCAAAGAAAATATACCAGATAGATGACCTTGTGGGAATGACCACAGCCGGTTCAGTGGGAGATGCACAAAGGCTTGTAAAAACAATGCAGGTCGAATCAAAATTATATAAAATGCGCAGACAGGATAACATGACCATCAGAGGTATCACCAGTCTGTTGTCCAACATCCTTGCAGGAAACAGGTATTTTCCATTAATGGTCCAGCTTGTTGTAGGTGGAGTGGACAAGAACGGCCCGGGCCTCTATTCACTTGATGCCCTCGGAGGCCAGATTGAAGAGAACAAAGCCGTAGCCACAGGTTCAGGATCTCCATTTGCCTACGGAATACTTGAGGATAGATACGAAGAGAATATGCCTATTGATGATGGTGTAAAGCTTGCAATCAGGGCACTACATAACGTTATGAAACGAGATTCTGCTTCCGGGAACGGTATTAAGGTTACCAAGATCACATCGGAAGGGTATTTCGAGATAGAGGATTCTGTTATACAAGAAACACGTGATGCTTTCCTTGATGCTTTATAAGACCCGAACATTAAGGAAACCTTACATCTATACTTAATTTTTTAATATTCATTTTCTGATTTTTTCACAGGACGTAAATACCATGTCGGTAGAACAGGTACTCGAAGAATTAAAAGCAAAGATATCAAAAAAATTACCAGCGGGAGTGACTATATCACTTATAGAGTTCGAGGGACCGGAACTTGTAATATATACCCCGGAACCGAAAAAACTTGCAGATAATGGTGATGTCATCCGTAATCTGGCAAAGGATCTCAGGAAGCGGTTAGTGGTCAGGCCTGATCCTGGAGTACTGGCAGATCCGGATGTTGTAATTGAAACGATCTCCAAGATCGTACCTGAAGATGCTGGTATTACAAGTCATTATTTTGACCCTGATACAGGTGAAGTGATAATCGAAGCCGAGAAGCCAGGTATCGTAATCGGCCGACATGGCAGCACTCTAAGGGAGATTACCAAGGAAATTGGCTGGACACCAAAGGTGGTAAGGACCCCGCCTATAAAATCATCCACTGTAAAGAATATCCGACAGTACAACAGGGACCACAAAGAAGAACGTAAAGCCCTGCTTAAAACCATTGGCAGGAAAATCCACAGGGAAGTATCATCCAAGGATAAATGGGTCAGGGTCACTGCATTGGGAGGCTGCCGGGAAGTAGGACGCAGTTGTTTCATGCTGTCAACCCCTGAGACCAAGGTACTCATTGACTGTGGAGTGAACGTAGGTTCCGATGATAACGGCACACCTTACCTGTACATACCAGAGGTAACGCCTATCAGCCAGATAGATGCAGTGGTGCTTACCCATGCCCACCTGGACCATTCGGGCCTGATACCCCTGCTGTACAAATACGGGTATGAGGGGCCAGTATACTGTACACCTCCAACCCGGGACCTGATGGCTCTCTTGCAGTTGGATTTCATTGATGTGGCTGCCAAGGAAGGCAAGACCATACCGTATGAATCCTCAATGATACGTGAGACCCTGAAACATACCATTACACTTAATTACGGTGACGTTACCGATATTGCTCCGGATATGAAGCTTACCCTGCACAATGCCGGCCATATCCTGGGTTCATCTGTGGTCCATTTCCATGTGGGCGACGGGCTGTATAATATTGCATTTAGCGGGGATCATAAATATGAGAAGACCCGCCTGTTCGACCCGGCAGTCAATTCATTTCCCAGGATTGAAACCATAATCACCGAGTCAACCTACGGCGGTTCTAAAGATATGCAGCCCAATAGAAGGGAGGCCGAGAACCGGTTAAAAGAAATAGTAAAAGAAACGATAGCCAGGGGCGGTACTGTCCTGATCCCGGCCTTTGCAGTGGGCAGGAGCCAGGAGGTCATGCTGGTGCTGGAGGAGATCATCCGTAAAGGTTTTATCGATGATAATATCCCGGTCTACCTGGATGGTATGATCTGGGAAGCCACGGCCATCCATACTACTTACCCCGAATACCTGAATGGAGAACTGAAAAACCTGATATTCCATAAAGGCATGAACCCGTTTTTGGCCGATTGTTTCGAACAGGTGGATTCTGTTGAGAAACGAACAGATATCCTGACCAACCCCAGACCTGGTGTCATACTGGCAACCTCTGGTATGCTAAACGGCGGCCCAATCATGGAATACCTGAGGGCATACGGCCCTGACGAAAAGAACGCACTGGTATTTGTGGGATACCAGGCAGAAGGAACTATGGGCCGGAGGTTGCAGAAAGGCTGGAGTGAAGTTCCCGTCTATAATAACGGCAAGACTGATATTATCAAGATCAACCTGAATGTGCACACAGTGGATGGATTCTCGGGACACTCTGACCGCAGGCAACTGATGGATTATATCAAGAAGATGAAACCCAGGCCCGAACATGTCCTTACGGAACATGGTGATGAGAAGTGTTGTCTGGACCTGGCCAGTTCGATATACAGAAAATACCGTATCGAAACCAGGGCACCAATGAACCTGGAAACTATCAGGCTGATCTGAGATGCAAGGCACCAATGAACCTGGAAACTATCAGGTTGATCTGAGATGCAAGGCACCAATGAATCTGGAAACTATCAGGCAGGTATGACATACAGGGCACAAATTAACCTAAAGACTACCAGACCGGTCTAAACTACAGGGTTACAGGAGTCACTTTTTCATTCTTTGACAGTAATGCCACCCTGCTGAGTTCAACGTGATCGGCCATATGATAACCCAGCTCCCTGCCAAGTTCTGAAGTAAACTCAAGTATCTCTTCATGCCCGGGCATGGCATCCCGCTTAAGTCGTTTGCGGGAATAACCCAGATGCATATATGCCTTTACCTCCACAAAGTCGGGTTCTGCAAGTTTGATAAGCCGGGCATACCCGGTGACATCTTTAAAATTCAAACCTTTTGTCAGAGTTAGCCTGATGGCAATCCGGCAAGGATGGTGGCACAGCACTTCCAGGGATTCCAGGATATGCTCCCACTGATCCTGATGATCTGGAGCACAGGAACGAATGTAAGTCTCCTTATCCGGAGCGTCCAGGCTCATGTACAGTTGTGAGGGCCTGATAATTTCAATAACATCGGGTTTTGTACCGTTGGTCACCACAAAGGTGGTAAGTCCCTGTTTGTGGAACTCCCGGACCAGTTCGGGCAGGAACGGGTACAGTGTGGGTTCCCCTGCCAATGATATGGCCGCATGTTTGGGCTCCAGGGATTCCTTCCATTTTACTTTGTCAGCATCATCCAGGCCGCCGTACCCTGACATCAACCTGCGCTGCTCCATGATACAACCCCCCACAATTTCCTCTGGAGAATCCCACTCGGCAGGCATGTCGACCGGGTGTTCGACCGGGCGCCAGCAATGGAGGCACGACTGGTTGCAGCCTAAAAAAGGCGTCATCTGGATACAACGGTGTGACCGGATGTCGTAGAACTGGGATTTATAGCAGCTGCCCATTCCCTTTATAGACCTGCCAGACCAGAGGCAGGGTTTGACAGCGCCATGACTGCCTACTATGTGATATCCCATTTTTTTGAATAATTCCAATTGATGTTCGGGTAAGGTGCTCATTGGTAATAATTGATGTTTGGGTGAGGTGCTCATTGGTAATATATGAGTTATTGAAATGAGATAATGTTTGTGTTAAGTGTGGCCAGGTCCACGATGGCAGCCTTGGCTGGATCAGGCTTAAGGTTCATACGTCTCTGGAACTCTGTCTGGGACTGCCAAGTACCACTGTTTATCACTGTGACGCCACGGTAAGTAGCGTATCCAACTGTATGTACATGGCCGCAGTGCAGGATATGGGGTGGCTTGTCGATCACCAGGTGGTCTTCTCTTTCAGGCGCAATAGATACCCGGCTGCCGTACATGGGAGACAGGTGCCTGCGCCTCAACATCTCGATCATGGGCCGTGTGGGATCTTCGTATTTCATGCCAGGCATGTTGGCCACTATATCATCAATACTGCGCCCGTGATAGACCAGGGTTCGTACCCCATCCATGGATATCACTGCCGGATTGCCCACGAACACCACGTCCGGCCTGAACATCTTCCTTATCTTTTCAGGAAATGTGGGCTGGGGTTCGGCCTGCCTGACCGCATCGTGGTTGCCCGGGGATATGATCACCTTGATGTATTTGGGTATCTGGTTGAAGTAATCCGCAGCTACCTTATATTGTTCATAGACATCGGTAATAGCCAGTTCTTCCTCCTGGTTCGGATATATTCCGATACCGTCCACCAGGTCACCTGCCACCACAAGATACCTGATATCCTTCACGTCCACAGATCCGTTGCCTGCCACTGACCCTCCGTGATTCAGCCAGTCGATAAAACCCAGCCATTGGTCTTCAAGGAAGGTGTCACTACCTACATGCACATCAGATATCATTACAGCCTTGCCGCTCACATTGCGCTCGCCCAGTTCTGAACTGGTCCTGAGTGGCATATCAGGCCACATGATACTATTTATGAACAGCAGATTTCCATCATCACTCAGGTTGCCGGTGACACCGATCACTTCATCCAGCATCACTTTTTGGCCCTGCTCAAAAATATCATGTTTATTCTTCAGCACCATTGTGCGCAGGCTTGCTGTAGTATCCTCGATCTCTATCATCCTGTGACCGTTCTTGGATATGCGCAGGTCGGAAACCATGCCTATAACCGAAACCTCCTCCCTGCCTTCCACCAGGCCAAGTTTGCGCCTGTTCAGGCTTTCTATGGGCCTGAAACCAACACCCCGGTTCCTCAACATATCCCCCAGCCTGGAGAACCTGTTCCTGAAAAAGTCCACGAATTCCCTGTATTCACCTACACATGTTGACTGTTCAGTAATATCTGAGATCACGTCCAGTTCACCAGTCCATTCATCTTCATCTTCATAATCCGGGTCCCTTGGTACCATGGGGTACTCGGTCCCTGGCTGCGGTGTGGTCCTGGTATTAAAAGCCGGGTCTATCTGGCCAGGGCCCACCACAAGTGTGGACTCGTCAAGTGAATCAAGTATCTGGCTGATAAGTGAAGGACTGGTGTCCTGTTCCGTAAGCAATGTGAGGGCGTCAGGGTCTATCTGGTAACCGGCCTCTGCAAATTGCTCTACAATGAATGAAGCATAATCAGTATTTTGCATTAAAATCGCACAAACTATTATCACTTTACACGCTATAAGTATTCGCCACATAAATACACGGGAAGAGAAAAGCATTATCGATAAATTATTTTATTATGTAAAACGATTCAGGAACAGTGATAATTTCTGGATCGGCCTGTTAAATGACCTGCTGTTCGTAGCTTTAATGATCGGCATCTTCATGCTTATCTCGCAGATCGGTCTTGGTACTCCCAGGCCGGCGGTGGCTGTAGAATCCGGTAGCATGCTGCCTAATATTGGTATTGGTGATGTGGTTATCATTCAAAGCGCACAGCGGACCCAGATCATTTCACATACTGAGGGCACCCTGTCAGGATACACATCATTTGATGAATACGGGGATGTAATTTTATATAGGAAGTTCGGGAGTACTGAAGATACACCAATCATCCACAGGGCAATGTACTGGGTGGATAAAGGGGAGCCCATGTGGTCCGGTGGACCTGCTGCACCTCATTCGGGATACATAACCAAAGGGGATCATAATTGGGGCATTGACCAGAAGAGTGATACCAGCAAGCTCCAGCCTGTAAAAAAGGAATGGATCATCGGGGTGGCCCGGTGGCGTATTCCTTGGGTAGGATATCTCTCACTGGCTGTACATTGATATGGAACGACATATATCAACCTGGATTATCGGTAACCCGCCTCGGCAAACTGCTCTACAATGAATGAAGCATGATCAATGTTTTCCATAAAATCGTATAAACTATTATCACTTTACACGCTATAAATATTCGCCATATAAATCCACGGGAAGAGAAAACCATTATCGATAAATTGTTTTATTATGCTAAACTGTTCAGGAACAGTAATAATTTCTGGATCTGCCGGTTAAATGACCTACTGTCCGCAGCTGTAATGATCGGATTGCTCATGCTTATCTCGCAAATTAATCTTGGTATTTCAATGCCGGCGGTGGCTGTAGAATCTGGCAGCATGCTACCCAATATCGGTATTGGTGATGTGGTTATCATACAAAACGCCCAGCGGACCCAGATCATCTCATATACTGAGGGTGTTATATCAGGGTATACATCATTCGATGAATACGGGGATGTAATTTTATATATGAAGTATGGAAGTACTGAAGATACACCAATCATCCACAGGGCTATGTACTGGGTGGAGGAGGGGGAGCCTATGTGGTCAGGTGGACCTGCTGCACCTCATTCAGGATACATAACCAAAGGGGACAATAATATGGCCATTGACCAGAAGGCCTCTACCAGCAGGCTCCAACCTGTAAAAAAGGAATGGGTCATCGGGGTGGCCAGGTGGCATATTCCCTGGGTAGGATATCTCTCACTGGCTGTACATTGATATCTACTGGCCTACATTAATCTGGATTGTACAATGAGCAGATCAGGTTGATAATTCTCCAGTGGTTTTAACCTGTAATCTTCCATGAGCACTCCCTTAGTATCACTCATCGGAACGCTCAATGATATTTCCTTGGTCCTGCCATACCGGCCTTTGCTCACAACCATAGCATTAACGATGCCCAGCATATCCAGTTCTGAAATAAGGTCGGTAATCCTGCGCTGGGTGAGTATATCAGAGCCGATGTCATTACACATATGTTTATAAACAGTGTAAGCTTCACCAGTGGAAACATTATTTTTCCTGATCTTACTGAGCAGAAGCACACTTAACAGTACGAGTTTGGACTGGGTTGGGAGGGTCCTGACCACTTCAACAACTCTATCATTCTCGATTTTTTCCTGTGCAATCCTTACATGTTTTTCTTCAACTACTGGCGATTTTGTCCGCTCCGCTATTTCACCAGACACGCGCAGAAGGTCTAACGCGCGTCTGGCATCTCCGTGTTCTTGAGCAGCAAAGGCGGCACACAGGCGGGTCACAGTTTCATCTAGCATATTACTCTTAAAAGCCAGACCCGCCCTCTGTTCCAGAATATCATGTATCTGTTCTGCATCATATGGCGGAAAAATAATCTCTTCTTCACCAAGGGAACTCTTAACCCTGGGATCCAGGAATTCTGTGAACTTAAGGTCATTGGAAATGCCGATCAGACTTATCCTGGCGTTCTCCAGGTCGCCATTTATCCGGGAAAGGTTATAGAGCACATCATCACCTTTCCTGACCAGTTTGTCTATTTCATCCATTATTATTATTACAACACGTTTTTCCTTATCAACAGTTTTTTTAAATTCTTCAAAAACCTGATCTGTAGGCCATCCGGTCATTGGTACTTCTTTTCCAATATGTTTTGCCAATGTAGCCAGGAGTCGATACTGTGTATCTACAATTTCACAGTTAACATACAACACTAAACATGCTGTTTCATGAGACTCACTTGTATTTTGCAGTTCCTGCCCCATAAATTTTACAACTGCTGTCTTACCTGTACCTGTTTTTCCATAAATAAGAATATTTGAAGGTGTGTCTCCCCGGATAGCCGGAACAAGCATACTGGCAAGTGACTGGATCTGCTTATCCCTGTGAGGCAGATTATCAGGTGTGTAATTAGGTCTTAATACTTCTTTATTCTCAAAAATTTCAGTATTTTTAAGAAAGTCATCAAATATCCCACGTGTGGGCTTTTTTTTAGATGTTTTTGATGTTAATTTTATTTTTGACATACAAATTTCACCACGTTTTTAAGATAAATGTAAGGAATATACAATTCATACAGTTTGTGTAATTTAGTAACACTTTTCAAGCCCTCTCTTCAACCCTGACTGAATACTCCATATGAAATATACCTTTTTATAGGTTCTGGTCAACACCCCTCCATTTCAAGTAGAAAATGTAATTAATCATTATAGATTTACAAAAAACATTAACAATAGCCTTTAAATTAAAAATATTTTCTCGAGTAAGATTAATAATGACACAATAATTGAACGAAATTCTTGTATAACCCCTTAATTTCCTCTGGAGAATATATAAACAAGTGGGACCGTATGATTTCCACTGGAAATGATAAAATTAGATAAAAAGTGTATAAATATTAATAAAAAATAAAAGCTTGTTGTTGACTTTAATTTTAATATATATAAACTTTGTTATTTAATTTTTAAACATCTTTGAAATAAAAAATAGTGAAATCTAATATAATAAAATATAATAAAATCGTCAATATGTGAAAAATGTGGATAAATCATACTTTGTCTACATAAAAATAGACATTTCCAGTTGAAATCAAAGGGTGGGGATTTAGGTATTATTGAGTAAATATCAAACTATTACAAACTATCAATAATTAAATTATATAATATAAAAAAAAAGGTAAATATTAATAATATTTATATTTCAGTCACTTACCGGAATAGTCTCAAGTTGCCCTGCAAGATTCCATATTAAAGTTCTTGTATGAAGGGGAAGATTCTGATCAGTGCTTATATCATCCAGTATCCTTATGCTAAGAGCTGCTCTGATAGACTGGGAATCTTCTTCTTTTAGTAGTATAGTCCTAATTTCATCTGCAGATCGCCTGATATTCTTTGGGACCGAATCATCGTTAATTATACGCTCAATAACTTCTGTGCATTGCTTGATAATTTCATCTGGATTTACCGACATTTTCATCATCTCTTAACTTATATTGAAAAAACTTTAATCAAATTTGAATAAAATAAATAATTTTAATTTATTTTGCTTATATGTTATGTTTTAGTTTGCTAAATTATAAAAACTAGCGCTCATTTTAAGTGTTCATATTACTTATAGTATTTGAAGCGTTTCGGTGATAACATTGGAAAAAAGTGAAGAAGACATTAAACTGGATAAAATAGGAAAATTACTTGAACTGGGCGGCACTATGCTTGCAAATCACTGTGAATGTGGGGCTCCTTTATTCAGGTACCACGGCAACGTAATATGTCCTATCTGTGATTCAAACTCAAAAGAACCTATTGAATCCCGGGAAAAAATACAAAAAACCCATAGAAAACCAGGGAAAAATCCTCCCTTGATCTCATCTCAGACAGAACAGAAGATTCAGAAGGTCCAGACATCGGAGGAAGCGATACCCTTACCTGAAAATCAACATTTAAGTGAGGCTTCCCAATCTTTCACGAAGGTTCCACAACCTTTAACAGAGGCTCAGCAGGTAACTGCACAGCCCACAGGACCTCCTTCAAATATATCCCCGGAGACTTATGATTTTATCAGCAATACGATTGTTAACAAAGTAGTCCAGCTCTGCCTGGACCTTCAGCGCGAAACAGATCAGGGCAAGATTAAACAGCAAATGGAAGCCATTGAATCCGGCACAAGAACTCTGAAGAATTTGAGATAATACTTACCCTCTGAAAAAGATGATAATTACACACTGAAAATATGATACTTATTCTTTGAAGCACAAGCAGGTGAAACAAAATATGAAAATAGTTGGAATATCAGGCAGTCCTAACCGCAAGGGTAACAATAGCAGGATGGTGGATCATTCACTGGAAATCGCAAAAGAGAATGGATTTGATATTGAAAAAATATCCCTTGCCGATCTAAACATTTCTCCCTGTACGGATTGTGGAGTATGCAAAAACGAAAGAACATGCCCTATTGATGACGACATGGGAAAGATATATGGAATAATCGAATCAGCGGACGGATTAATCGTATCCTCACCTGTATATTTCGGAACACTTTCAGGGCAGTTGAAGATGTTGTTCGACCGTACACTTCCGTTAAAAAGGAATGGATTTCTATTAAAGGACAAGATCGGTGCGGCCCTGGCTGTTGGTGCATCACGAAATGGCGGCCAGGAATATACTATCTGGTCCATCCATGCCTGGATGCATATCCATGGAATGATCGTAGTGGGTGATAACAATCATTTCGGGGGCATCGCACAAAAAGACGTAGATTCGGATGATGTTGGAATGAAGACAGTCGAAGATACGGTAAATAAATTATGCAGCACCCTTAAAAAATTTACATCAACATAATCAAAATCAACACAAAACTGATGAAGAGGCATGGTTATGAACGAGATACTTGAAATAATTGAGCAAGACCCTAAAAAAGACCCATCAGAGATAGCCCTGCTTACAGGGTATTCAGAAAAAGAGGTTCAAACACGCATCAAGGAACTTGAAGACAGCGGTATCATCCGGAAATATAAGGCAGTAATAGACTGGGACAGGGTCGGGGAAGAGTATGTCTATGCCATAATCGAGCTTAAGATCACACTGGGTGACAGGTCAGGATATGATACCATTGCCCATCGGATTGCCAGTTTTAATGAGGTCAGGTCCATTCGCCTGATATCAGGGGATCATGACCTGTCATTAACAGTGAGAGGCAAATCCATGAAGGATGTGGCCTTTTTTGTTGTAGAGAAGATAGCATCACTTGACCAGGTGCAGAGTACTGTTACCCATTTCGTGCTTAAGACATACAAAGAGGACGGTGTTCCCCTCTTCGAGCAGGAAAAATCAAAACGGCTTGCCATATCGCCTTAGGTTTAAAGTGATAAGCTAATGACTGATGTAAAAAAGTTCCTCTCAGATAAAATAAAGACTGTTCCCCCCTCAGGTATCAGGAAATACTTTGACATGGTCATAGGGATGGACGATGTCATCTCCCTGGGAGTGGGTGAGCCAGATTTCGTGACCCCGTGGCACATCAGGGAGGCATGTATCTATTCACTGGAGAAAGGACATACGTCATATACATCAAATTCGGGTCTCATTGAACTCAGGGAGGCAATTTCGGATTCATTTCATAATGATTACGGGGTGGATTACAACCCCGATGACCAGATTTTAGTAACCACAGGGGTCAGCGAAGCTGCAGACCTGGCCCTGCGTGCATTGGTAAACCCAGGGGACGAAGTAATACTCCACGAGCCTTGTTATGTTTCCTACAAACCAAGTATTATACTGTCCGGAGGCACACCCGTCCCTGTATCCACAACCAGGGACAATGAGTTCAGGGTCACAGGTGAGCAGATAGAAGCAGCCATTACCGACAGGACGAAAGCAATTATTCTTAGTTATCCTAATAATCCCACAGGAGCTGTAATGCAAAAGCAGGACCTGGAAGAGGTGGCCGATGTTGTGGTGGAACATGACCTGCTGGTCATTTCCGATGAAGTCTATGACAAGCTTACCTATAACGGGAAACACACCTGCTTTTCATCTTTAAACGGTATGGAAGACCGTACTATACTGCTAAATGGCCTGTCAAAGTCCCATGCCATGACCGGCCTAAGAGTGGGATATGCAATGGGGCCGCCCGGACTTATCAGTGCCATGTTGCTCATTCACCAGTATACCATGCTGTGTGCACCTATCACAGCCCAGATGGGGGCCATAGAGGCACTGCGTAACGGCGAGGCCGAGATGCAGGCCATGGTAAGGGAGTATAACCGTCGCAGAAGGCTTTTTGTGACCGGACTGAACAGGCTGGGCCTGGACTGTTTCGAGCCCAGGGGGGCATTCTATGCTTTCCCCTCAGTTAAGTCCACTGGAATGACCTCCTCACAGTTCGCAGAGGAACTTTTGCACCAGCAGAAAGTGGCAGTGGTCCCGGGAGAGGTATTCGGGCAGTCCGGTGACGGGTTCCTGCGGTGTTCCTATGCTTCCAGCCTGGACGAACTGAAAACTGCGCTTGAAAAAATAGAAGAGTTCCTTTCATAAAATAGACGAGGAACTGCCAGGCTTATCTGAAAAGCGACCCGGCGTCCGATAAGGACTTGCTGCTACTGACTTGCCGATAAGGACTTGCTGCTACTGACTTGCCGATAAGGACTTGCTGCTACTGACTTGCCGATAAGGACTTGCTGCTACTGACTTGCCGATAAGGACTTGCTGCTACTGACTTGTCGATAAGAACTTGCCGTTGCTGACTTGCCGATAAAAGTTTAACTCATCTGCCAAAGTCAATTTTTTCCATTTTCTCCAGTATGAAGGACAAATTCCTTACTATCAGGAATAATAATCCAAGGGTCAGGAACACCCACATCATAAACAGCCTGTCTGTGTACAGGGAGACAAACGAGCACAGCAGTGAAGCATAGATACCAATATTCAGGAATATATTTATCTTCCGGACCGGTGTCATTTCCTTCATTTTTTCATTTCTGTATTACTATGGTCAATATATCCCCGTCCATTAATATATGTTCCAGGCCGGCCCGCTGTCCCGCATGTTTGGCAGATATGCCCCAGACCTGGGCATACCTGAACCTCTTTTTAAAATCGCGGTGGATATTATCACAAATATCACCCACATTCACACCACCCCTAACGATCATGGGCTCATCCAGGTCAGGGGGCTGACCCTGGGGTTTCATGAAGATGCGTATGAATTTTAGCTGGTCGAAGATTGCATCCTTCAATGTATCCAGGTTCTCGTCCTGGTCTGCAGAAATAAGTAATGCATCAGGGAAACGGGTCCTGACATCAGATATATGCTCATCATCGGCCAGGTCGACCTTATTGACAACTGTCACAGCCCTGATATACCTGCGGTTGCCCAACAGGGCGTCAATGAACTCGTCAATACCCACCTGGTCACGGATGAGCACATCGGCATTGTGGATCTTGTATTCCTTTAATATGGACAGGATGATATACCTGTCAAGTTCAGTTTCAACAGTGGCATTGATACTGACACCGCCCCTGAACTTCCTTATTATCTTCACGTCAGGTCTCTTTGTATTGACCCTGATACCGGCATCATATAGTTCATTTTTAAGTATTTCCAGATGTTCGGTCTGGAATACGTCTATTAAAAACACTATCAGGTCGGCGTTGCGGACCACTGATATGACTTCTTTTCCCCTGCCGCGACCCGATGCCGCACCCCGGACCAGGCCGGGTACATCAAGTATCTGGATGGTGGCATCTTTGTGGAACATTGTGCCAGGTATCACGTCCAGTGTGGTGAATTCGTATGCCGCTATCTTGGATTGGGCTCCAGTCAACCTGTTCAGTAGTGTTGATTTACCCACTGACGGGTAGCCCACCAGTACTACGGTCGCATCTCCTGATTTGCGAACCGAATACCCTTCACCGCCTCCTTTAGACGAGGCACGCTTTTGCACTTCTTCCTTCAGGCGGGACAGTTTTGCTTTCAGTTTACCAATATGGTGTGAGGTAGCCTTGTTGTAGGGGGTCTTGCGTATCTCATCCTCTATGGCTGTGATTTCTTCGTCCAGGCTCATTTCGATTCTATAACCGCTGGTGTCAGCATTAAGATTTTCCCAGTCTTGCCAGAAGAGGGTCAGTAATACTTACACTTAAAAAAGCGCGTTTTCGTCTCATACATGACTCGCATACGCCGCAGGGTAATGGTCCGGCCGTGTAACATGACCATGAGTATTCCAGAGGTGCCTGTATCTTAAGCCCCAGCCTTACTATTTCGTCCTTATCAAGTCCCGCAAGGGGTGCGAATATGGCAGGATGGTTCATGGTGCCGTATTCCATGGCCCTGTCAAACAGTTCAATGAACTCAGGTGTATTGTCAGGGAATGTAGCTCCTTCTTCTGCATCGAATCCCACCACGATATGTTTTAGTCCGCGCTCCTCGGCAAAGGCAGCGGCAATCGACAAAAAGACCATATTTCGCGCCGGAACCCAGACGCTGCGGGCGCTTTCTTCTGATATTTCCAGGTTGTCCAGGTCACTGGCAGACGGGGTAGGCAGTTCCTTTGTCCCGGTGAGGGCGCCGCCAAAGTCCCTGTACCAGGGCAGGGGGATCACATGGTGCTCACAGCCATATTTGCTGCAGATGGCTGCAGCGTTCTCGATCTCGATGGTGGCCGCACGCTGCCCGTAGTCAAATGTGAGGCAGATCACGCTGCCAAAGGTGTCCAGGGCCTGCTTGAACGCCACAGTGGAGTCCAGGCCCGAGGATAGTAGTGCTATTGCGCCTGTCATTAGAGGAGAGTATTTGGTGCAATCCATAAAAGGATTAGTATATGATGTATATGATCAGCAAAGTTGCACTCATTCCATATCTGCAATATCGAAAGCCAGGAAATCAAGTTCTTCTTTTTGCCCGATCTCTTTTGCGATCAGGCAGTAATGTTCTATCCACTTACCCTTCACTTTTACTGCTTTTTTTTTTAGTTTTCGCATTATTTGTTCTGCCTCATTTTTGGTAAGATTTTTCCATTTTACTTCACAAAACAGGATTTCACGAGTAGTTTTATTAAAACCGATCAAATCGATCTCAACATCTTTATCCCACCACCTGCCTATTTCTAAGAACCTGAATGGGAGTCCACCTTTCCTATCTTCTCTGCCTTTTCCATCTTTTCCATCTTTTCCATCTTTTCCATCTTTTCCATCTTTTTTATTTATTGCAATAAGGAATTCCTTTGCCACACTTTCAAAAGCTGTACCAAAATAGGTATTGGAATCCTTCCTGACAAGTTCCACCCCCATATCAGGGTCTATTTCGAATGTTCCATAATTCTTATAGATAAACCTGAACCAAAAATTAAAGAAATTATCATTTAAGAAATACCTGCCGCTTCTTGCCTTTGTTTGTATCACAGGTTCTTCCTTTTTTACAATCTCGTAGTCATGGAGCAGTTCATGCAGGTATTTTGAGACTGTGGAAGCTTGTATGCCTGTATAATCTGATATGTCTTTAGGCGTTGCTTTGCCTGATGCGATGGCTTCAAGTATTGAAAAATAGCTTTTGTGTTCAGTGCCGAACTCAAGTTTTAGTATGTTCATACCTTCTTCCATAAGTATCCGGGTGTCGATAAAGAGTTTTTTAAATGTCTTATTGGCATCTGGTGTGCCGAATTCTCCGGCAAGAAGTAAATATTTTGGCACGCCGCCGAGAATGAAGTAGAATTTCATTGCTTCTTTTGTATCCAGATCATAAAAACCGCGCAAAAATGTATGACTATCTGAAAAACCAAACGGCATAAGATTATAAAGTAATGTGGCGCGTCCGAACAGCGGTTCTTTATCTCCCTGGAATATTCTTTTTATCATGCCCACGTATGAACCTATGACTATGAACATGTGACGTGATTCCCTGTGATGTTCATCCCAGTATTTCTGGAATTTCGAGAAGAATTGTGGGTCTATTTTTCTAAAATTCTGGAACTCATCAAACACGATTATAATTTTTTCCTTGATCTTGAAGATGATATTAAAGAAATCATCCCAGTCGTCCAGCCTGGGCCTGAAATCCATTATCTTTTCAAGGGAAGCTTCCAGGTCCTTTAAGAGAAGTTTTTCAGGTTTTGTCTCAATAAAAAGATATATGCTTTTCTTGTTTTTGATAAACTCTTTAGCAAGCTCTGTTTTCCCAACACGGCGGCGCCCATAGAGTACTACAAGTGATGAGGACGGGGCGCGGTATAAATCTTCAAGGATTGACAGATCATGTGTGCGGTTAAAAAACCTTACCATACAGTAACATACTGGCGAGTAAGCATATAAGGTTTGTTAATTTAGTGCATATCCCCATGTACCTTTTTCCATAGCGATAACCTTTAAATATCGATAACACGCTTAATTCAATAGTCCTATGGCAACAATATCGGAAATCCTCAATATAGAAATGCTTAACCTCTCAGTGGAAAAGCTCGGAACATTCTTCATCATCATATTGCTGACCTACATAGTTAGATTCCTTTTCCTGCATATCGTTGAGAAGAAAATAATCCTCCTCACACAAAAGACCAGTACCGAATTTGATGACCTGGTAGTACAGGCCTCAAAAGCCCCATTAGGTTACCTGATATTGCTGCACGGCTTCTACTTTGCCATAATCTCTCTACAGCTTCCTGAAACGATAGGAGTCGTAAATATCACAGGCGTTGTCCAGAAAGCATATGTGCTGATCCTGTCATTCCTCCTTTTGTATTACTTATTCAAGCTCATTGACGTAGTAGGCCACTTCATCTACAAGACCACATAAAAGACCGCTAGTAAACTGGATGACCAGTTCGCACCCCTTATCGTAAAACGCCTGCGTGTATTTGTGATCACCCTGGGTGTACTATTCATCCTGAACAACTTTGGGTATAACATAGCGTACCTGCTGGCAGGCTTAGGTATAGGCGGCCTGGCCTTTGCCCTGGCTGCCCAGGATACTGTGAGCAACCTGTTCGGCTCCTTTACCATCTTCGCTGACAAACCCTTCCACATAGGCGACTGGATAAAAATAGGCGGCTTTGAGGGTACAGTGGAAGAAGTAGGTTTCAGGTCCACCCGCGTCAGGCGGTTCGACCAGGCCCAGGTCACGGTTCCCAACAGCCAGTTCATCAAGAATGGGGTGATCAATTATTCTGCCATGAAAAAGCGCAGGATAAAGTTCAACCTGGGAGTAACTTATGGTACTACTGCCATCCAGATGACCGAAGTGGTCGAGGGCATCAAGCAGATCATCAAAGAAGACCACCGTTTCGACCATAATTTCTATATGGTACATTTCACTGACTTTGGTGACTTTTCCCTGAACATCTTCATCTACTGTTTCACCAAGACCACGGTGTGGGACGAGTACCTTACTGTCAGGGAAGAATTCCACCTGAAGATAATGCAGATGCTGGAAGAGATGGGCGTGGAAATAGCCTTCCCCACACAGACGGTGTATGTTGAAAAGGCATAGAAAATTGCCCATTCTGAACATTTAAAGTTTTGAAATCCGTGTCAATACTAATATATACAATTACATCAAATGTATTAAACATGGAGACAGTAACCACTCGCCTTTCAGAAGATGAAGTATTAAAATTGGACTGGCTGGCCCGGTTCCAGCATACCAGCCGATCACAGGTTCTGCGAAAAGTGATTGATGAAGGCTTGGAAGAAGAACTAATTGAACAGGCACTGGAGCTATACCAGAGGGAGGAAATATCACTGTGGAAGGCAGCCGAACTGGCTGGCAAGAGCCTTTCGAGTATGATCGATGAGGCTCATAGACGAAAGATTCTTTACCAATACTCATTAGATGACTTTCTGCAGGATATTGATATGCTGGAGCATATTGGATGAAATATCTGGTAATCAATGCATCTCCCATTATTTTGCTCGGCAAGATTGGAAAACTGGAATTGCTTATGATGGCCGGACGAAAATCCATTGCACCTATACGAGTGGTTGAGGAAGTTAAACGAAAAAAGACACCCGAAACACTTGCACTGGAAAATGCGTTAAACAATTGGTTGAATACATTTGATGATGTGCCAAATGCTTTAATGATTTCCTCGATCATTGGTGAGGATATCAAACGGGGTGAAGTAGATGTTATTGCAAAAGCTCACCAGCTTTTAGGGGCAGGGCATGATGTGATTGCAGTGCTGGATGATAAGCCTGCACGTAAAGGGGCGCAGGCATTATCCATTCCGGTAACAGGTACGTTGGGGATGGTTTTTCATGCTGTACAATTAGGGACTATTACTCCAGAATTTGGAATTGCAACCGTTGACGAGCTAATTTCAGTGGGTGCAAGGCTGGATGCCATGTTGGTAAGGAAAATTATTGACAAAATGAGCTCTATATGACCTAATTATCACACAAATTCAATAAGTAAAACGTCACTTTTACTTATGTCTGAAATATATATAACCTTATGAACATTCCCGGCTACGAATACCTTCCCCACCCTGCAGATGTCAGGTTCATGGCATACGGCGCCACCCTGGAAGAAGTCTTTGAGCAGGCAGCCCATGCCATGTTCCATGTTATCATTGATACTGCTGCACTGGATCCCGAACACTCAGTGGATATTAAACTGGAATCTGAAGGGCTTGAGAACCTGCTGTACGACTACCTGTCTGAACTGCTGTACCTGTTCGAGGTGGAGGAAATCGTATTCGGCCAGTTCCGGGTGGATTCCATTGAAAAGGCCGACGGCAGTTATATCCTGCACGGACAGGCTTCTGGCGAGAACTTAGACCAGGAGCGTCACAGTTTTGAAACTGAGGTAAAGGCTGTCACTTACCACCAGTTGGAAATCACAAAAGAGAAGGATGGGTACAGCGCACACGTTATAGTTGATACGTGAATATGTACAGTATATACAGTAGGATACAAACCGACCGTTAGGGTAATATCATACAACAGAGAATTATCGAATATGACACAGCAGCAGGCAAAGGAACTGGTACGAAAGGTGAAAGAGAACATCTTTGAGATCCCTACTGACTTCCAGGAAGGCATGAGGGTCCCTGGCCGTATATTCGTGTCAGATAAACTCATGCACGACCTTGAAGTGAACACGTTGCGCCAGACCGCCAACGTGGCAATGCTCCCTGGTATCTGGAAGTATTCAATGGCAATGCCCGATGCCCACTTTGGCTACGGCTTCCCCATTGGCGGTGTAGCCGCCTTCGATGCACATGAGGGGATCATCTCTCCAGGCGGCGTGGGGTTCGATATCAATTGCGGGGTGCGTATCATCAGGACCGACATGGAGGCAAGCGAGGTCAGGCCGCGCATCAGTGAATTGATGGACGAGCTGTTCAAGGCCGTCCCCTCGGGTGTGGGCTCGAAGAGCAGGCTGAGAGTGTCCGGCAGCGAACTGGACGATGCCTTCAACTACGGCGCACGCTGGGCGGTAGAGAGCGGTTATGGAGTAGAGGCTGATATCGAACATTGCGAGGACGGCGGGTTCATGGATGCGGCTGATCCCCTGAAAGTGGGAGATAAGGCCCGCAAGCGTGGCAAGCCCCAGTTCGGTACACTGGGCAGCGGCAACCATTTCCTTGAGGTACAGGAAGTGGATAAGATATACGACCCTGAAATTGCAAAAGCATACGGGATCAAGGAAGGGACGATCACTATCATGATCCACTGTGGTTCCAGGGGCGCAGGCCACCAGATATGTACTGATTACCTGCGGATCATGGAGCAGGCATCCAGGAAATACGGCATCGATCTGCCTGACAAGCAGCTGGCATGTGCGCCTGCCGACAGCAGGGAGGGGCAGGACTATTTCAAGGCCATGGCTGCCGGTGCCAACTATGCATGGGCCAATCGCCAGGTCATCACCCACTGGGTCAGGGAAACCTTTGAGAGGGTCTTTGGCAGGGATGCCGATGAACTGGGCATGGATCTGGTGTACGACGTAGCACACAATGTGGCAAAGCTTGAAGAGCATGAGATCGACGGTGAAAAGAAGTCGGTCTATGTGCACCGGAAAGGTGCCACAAGGGCCTTCCCTGCCGGGCACACAGACATTCCACAAGCGTACAGGTCAGTAGGCCAGCCCGTACTCATTCCTGGCAGCATGGGCACGCCGTCATATATCCTGCATGGCGGTGAGCGGGCAATGGAACTGACCTTCGGGTCTGCCTGTCATGGAGCGGGCAGGGTCATGGGCAGGGGTGAAGCAAAGCGGAAATTCAGGGGCGAAGTGCTTGAGAAACAGCTGGCAGATAAGGGTATCACGGTTAAGGCCACCCACCCGTCCATGCTGGCAGAGGAAGCACCGGAAGTATACAAATCCAGCAGCGAAGTGGTCAACGTGGTACATGAATTGAATATTGCCCGCAAGGTGGTAAGGGTTAAACCCATCGGGGTAGCAAAAGGGTAAATCTTATAGCAGAACCTTTTACTAAAATTGACCCAGGGAAATCCACAAATAAAATTGAAGGACTTCGGTTCTCTTAGTGATGAAAATGATATCAGGGTCAGGAATATGTCGGTACGGGCTGTTAGCATTTTTTATTCTCTGGGTATCATTTTCCATATCCTTAACTGGGGCCCAGACCACTATCGAGGTGGGGGAGACCAACCCGCCGCAGAATATTGTCCTGCTGATCGTTGATGGTATGGGGTCAGCGTATGTTACTCCGGGAAGTACCCCGCTGGCACTCAATGGTGATCCGGTAGATTCCGCTGATGTGCCTTTTTTTAAGAATATGATCAGTGACGGAATACTACTGCCCCAGATCATAGTCCCGACTCCCAGTACCGGACCTGCCCATTCAGTTATCATCACAGGTTTTTCCGGGGCAGAACAGGAAATGGTAGAACTTGATGATGCTACCATCTACGATGTGCTCAAAAACGAAGGCTTCCTTTGTATTGCCATCATGCACATGGGTGATTTTTCCGGAATGTGTAATGAACAGAATATTATCCTCTACAGCCCATCCAATTCAATATCAACTCCATATCTACATGTGCAGGTAAATGATGCGACCGTACCCGAGGATATTGTCAGGGAACTTGAATTCCAGAAACAGGAACTGCCTGGATATTTAGAAGGGACTGATGGGCTGGATAGCTATATTGCATATTCGGACTGGGAACTGGATGCTTCAAGGGATATTGTAACACTTATGGCCCGGCAGCATCCTGATATGAAGTATATCCTTACCATTAATGTGGGGGTGGTGGACAGCGCCGGGCACTACAATGGTGTGGATGGGTATATTGGCTCTATTGAGGGTGTGGATAGCAAGTTGGAACCTTTGTATAGTGCTGCCCGGGATAGTAATACTGCACTAATTATCACTGCCGACCATGGTATGGCTTTCAAGACTCCGGAATCGTCCAGGGGTGGACATGCGTCAGAGGATTACTATTCAAGTGAAGCTGTTACTGTACCGCTATTGATCATCTCTCCCAATGTGGCTCCTGGTATGGATCAGGGAAGGTACGGCCAGGAGGATCTGGCACCGACCTTGCTTTCCATTCTAGATATACCTGCTCAACTGAGATATTCTGACGGGGAGGCAATTCCGGTTAAGGATTATGCTGATTTGCGGGTCAGTGTTAACAGTGAATCTGATGTGGAGGTGATCCAGGGTTCTGAAGTGGTGTCTGGTGGGTCCGGGGATATCATGTATATTTTTACCGGATTAAAACCAAAAACCAATTATATTGTCAGGGTTTTTAACGGGAAGGATATACTGGAACAGTCAGTGCATCTGGACGTGGACCGCCTGATGAGGTTTGATACGGTGGTTTCCAATGGTGATACAATAGTGTGGGATGGCAGGACAACGAGGAGGTCTGTTGCTTCAGTCATGATATTTATTGTTATTATTGGGGGATTGCTGTTGATCAACAGGATCAGGGATTAGAACCTGAAAAAGAATTTGTGTGGGAACATGAATGACTTACAAGAGTATTAGCAATGACAGTGGAATGTCGGAAGTAATAGGAGTTATCCTGATCACGGCAATAGTAGTGGCGGCTTCAGCCATTGCTTATACTGTGGTCAATGTCTACGAGCTCAAGCAACCGGTGATCGCGAATATTGATATCAAGAGTGTGGATCTGTCCAACAATCAGGAAGTGGTGCTGGTGCACAGGGGCGGTAATTCTTTTGATGTAACAGAGATCAGTATTTTTATTAGTGTAAACGGGGAAACGCTGGATAATAATCTGGAGGACCTTCCTGTGGTGGGGAGCACAACTGGTTTCTATGGCGCTCTTGGCGGAGTGCTTCATAAATTATCAGGGGCCACGGCAAATTATGATTATGATAACATATGGGACCCGGGTGACCTGGGCGATTTCAACATTGCAAAGACCACAAATCGGGAACTAAACTCCGGCGACCTCCTCAAGGTTACCATCTATCACCGCCCCTCGGGAGCGATAATTTCATCACCTGAGCATCGGGTTTGATATACTATTACACCTGAAAAATCGCTATACAGGCTGCGTTACATCTTGTCCGGGGTATACCGGTGACTGCAAAATGGCCAAACATGCGCATCCTTCTACATTAGAATTTAAAAAATAATTAAGAGTTTATAAATTACATTTTTAAACGTGAGGATTATTATTCTTCAGGCACTCTTAAATAATAGGCACTTAATTTATGGCGCAACATTTCTCTTGTTTCGTCACTCAATTGGAGTAACTTTGAAGGCAACATTTTTTCATTGTTGTTACCTAAGTCTTTTCTTCTTATATTAAAAATGTTATTAAAATCAATCATCATGTCATTGTTAATAATGCCATTATGTTTTTCAAGAACAAAATATTGAAAATAAATATATGAAGATCCCAATTCAATTCTTCTTTGTTTTTCATCAGGAGGTAACTTATCTTTCCAAACATCCGGGGGTACACAATTTTCTGGTTTCACTTTTAGATTCAATCTAGTAGGATCTTCAATTAAATATGGATTTTTGTTAATAGATTTTAAAAGTGGATTTAAAGGACATAATGATATGTAATCTGCTTTCTGAATTGTACAACACGGTGTAATCACTGCAACTAGATTAAATCGAACATCAATAGAAAAAGAAGGATCTGGATGATCAAAATTATCAATATCAAGAAATTTATAAGTAATCACACCAGGACTAATCAATCCTTTAATGATATCTCCTTGTCTAATAATTTGATCGAGATGGACTTTATAGAACATAGTAAAAACCGTTTAATCATCCTCATAATATTTTTCAACATCCCAATAATTATATCTTTTGCTTATTTGTTCATCAGAATACAATTTTTTAATTATTTCGACACTCTTAATGCCCACAACTTCATGATTATCATTTTCAATTAAACCGATTTTGTATTTTCCGAATTCTAAATATTGAATGTGTAATCCTTCTATTTCTTCAAAACCAACCCCTATATCATCCTCAAACTCTTTTTTTTCTGAATTTTGAAATAATATACTCCCCCCCGTTGAATCAATATCAGAAGTATTTTCAGATTCAACAATTAAACTAGCCGTGATATTCTTTATCTTATTCATTTGTCCTTCTCATATATTCTTTAAAGTTCTCAGTAATATTAGAAAGAAATTCCTTTTTTATTAGACGTTTTAAATCATCAGTAACATTTATGAAATTACTCGCTTCAACATTGATGGCATAACCATCAAAATCTATAATATATTTGTAAGAGTCATCAATTTCCCTAATAGCAGATTGAAGTAAGAGCTGATAATCATTTTTTCTTACTCTAAATAACATTCTATTTTCTAGAATATCTTCCAATTTATATCTGTCAATGTCAAAAAGAGGTGTGTAAAAATTTTTAAAGTATTCATTTTCTAATTTTTCCAATGGGCAATAATCTATATATCTTATACCAAGTCTCGTAAAATTTTTAATAGGAACCTGTTTAATAAAAAGTGTAACTATTTGTTCTATAATATCCCTAAATTTTTTTTCAGAAGGATGATTATATGATTTATATTCATTGGAAATGATATTTAATTTATTTGAATGAACAGTAATTTTAGTTTTCCCTGACTCATTTTCAAAATGCCAACTTGGTATTGGGTTTTCATTATCTTTAACTGTAACCCCCTTCTCATCAATGGCAAATGCTTGTTCAAAAATTTGTGAAGATTTAGGAAAATCATCCATTATTTCTAATTGAAATTCTCCAATTCTTTGATTCAGGTAAAATAAATGTGGAAATCGAACTTCAAAAGCTACTTCGTGAAGTGGTGGATTAGTAAATATCTCATCTGTAGAATTCATAATAACTTCAACAACTCTAATCTATATAGTATTTCTATTTATCGATTATTAATTTATCGTAACTTGATATGAAGAATTCCAATTATATAAAAAACATAAACCTATTTCTTCTTATGCACCCTCGAGATGCCCCGGATTTGAGTGTTAGCAAAATCCCTGGGAACGTCACTTTTTAAAATTAAAATGCCAGACATAAAGTAGTACACTACCTATTTCTTCCATATCTGTCATGTGCCTGTGTAAATTCTCCTGAGACTATTGAACCCCATATGGAAATTTCACCTGACAATAAAACTGCCGCAATTATCTCTGCAAATTTATTAACTTTTCCGGTTCCATAACATCCAATCAATTCCAGATATTCTTTTGAGGTTCCAAGACCAGTGCCTCCCCCCACAGTAGCTATTATCAGATCAGGTAAATTGACACTTACATAAAGGTCCCCGTCTCCTGTTGTGTCCATTATTGTGGAACCAACTGATGATTCGGCAACATAAGCCACATCCTGACCACATGCAATAAAAAGGGCTGCAAGCCCGTTCGAAAAATGATGGTTATATGTTAAAGTTCCAATGGTTGCACCTGCCATAAGATAATTGGAGTAGCAACTATGAGACATCTCTTCCGGAGTCGTTCGTAATGCTTTTTCTACCATCTTTCTTGGGATTACTACATCTGCTGAGACTTTTTTTCCTCTGCCTTTTATGACATTCATTGACGTGGATTTTTTATCATTAAAAGTAACAGGCAGGATGTATTTTTGGGCTTTTGTCTTTTTCATAATGATATCTATTACAGCTTTTGTTGCAACTGTAATCATATTTAAACCACTTGCATCCCCGGTTGTATAATAGAAATTTAACAATGCACGTTTTCCCTGGACAAAATTTTCAATATGTCGCAGTTTTCCATGTTTTGTGGTAGATTCTGCGACTTTTTTCAATTTATTGAAATTGTCATCAATCCAGTTAAAAAATTCAATAACTTCGGAAAGGTCATTAAAATCAATGATCACTCCAATATATGTTTCATCATTCAAAAGTCTGGGATTTGCACCTCCTGACTCAGAAATGATTTTCATACCTCTATTATAACTTGCGACCAGCGCACCTTCTGTTGTAGCTAATGGAATAAAAAAATGATCTTTTGCATGGTCTCCGTTTATTTTAATGGGACCGGCTAAGCCTACCGGAACCTGTGCAATCCCAATAAAATTTTCAATATTACCTCTTGTATCCTGTGGAGACATAGAATATTCTGTTATGCATGAAAGTTCAAGTTCCGTCTTTTTCTTTAGCCAGTTAATCCTTTCTTCGACAATTTCCCCAGAGTAATTATCAGTGATTGAACGGGGGATCTTATCCATGCCTTCACTATTCAACATCTCAATTTAAACCTCTGTACTTTTCCAGTTGCTGTTCTTGGCAGACTATCAATAAACTCTATCCACCTTGGATATTTAAAAGGCGTTGTCCTATCAATAACATGTTTTTTCAATTCATCTTTAAGTTCTTCAGCTTCACTGAAGCCTTCCTTCAATACTACAAAAGCCTTGGGCTTAACAAGTTTATCCTCACCAAAGTTACCTACCACCGCACACTCTAAAACCGCCTCATGAGACATCAAAATATTTTCAATTTCTATTGGAGATACCCACATTCCATTCACTTTCAGCATATCATCAGATCTTCCACAATGCCAAAAATATCCATCTGAATCCATATAATATTTATCTCCAGTATGAAGCCATTCCCCAATCATTGTTTCTTTAGTTTTTACATGATTTCTCCAATAATAGGGTGCGTTACTGTCTCCTTTTATCAATAAATTGCCAATTTCACCTGTTTCAACATTTATTTCATTCTCATCTACAATTTTAGCCTCATACCCTGGAACTATTTGACCGCTACTTCCAGGTTTAACGTTCTCTTTAAAATTCGAGATAAAGATATGCAAAGCTTCTGTGGAGCCAATTCCATCCAGTACTTCCAGACTGGTGTGATTTTTCCACTTGTGGTATATTTCTTCAGGCAACTGTTCTCCTGCTGAAATACACAGGCGAAGTGAATCCATATTTGGTTTCTTATCCATATTTTCCATGCTTTGAATCATTTTTGTATATAGTGTTGGAACGCCATAAAAAAGGGAAGGTTTATATTTTTCAATTATATGGAAAACCGTATCTGGATCAGGTTTATCTGGAAATAAGACTACTGAAGCTCCAACCCTGAATGGAAAATAAAGGCTATTTCCAAGTCCGTATGCAAAAAAGAGTTTTGCTACTGAGTATGTAATATCTTTCTCAGTAATTCCAAGAACATTTTTTGCATAGAGATCACTGGAATAGAACATATCATGGTGCAAGTGCACGACTCCTTTTGGAGATCCAGTACTCCCTGAACTATACAACCAGAATGCGGCATCATCTTTGTTAGTCTCTGCTGCTTCCAGATCACTGGATTCATTTTTTATAAAATCATCAAACGATTGATACTTAGTTTCTTCACTTCCGACAACGATAATATTTTTTAGATATTTTAAATCATCCTTGATGTTTTCTATTTCTTTTAACAGTGTGCTTTGAACAATTAATGTCTTAGCGCCGCTATCATTTAAGTAATATTGAAAATCTTTCGAATTCAGCATTGTATTGATGGGAATCGGAACCGCACCAATTTTCATTGCTCCGAAAAAAGTGGCAACAAACTCAGGTGAGTCGAATAATAGTAGCATTACTCTTTCTTCTACATTTACTCCCAAATTCTTCAGGGCATTACCTGTTTTATTTACCTTATTAAAAACATCATGATAAGTCAGTATTTCATCACCATAGTATATCGCAATATTATCCCCTCTTTTATCCCGAATGTTCTCATCGATAAATATGCTAGCAGCATTTAATTGTTCTGGTAGATTATCAAGGTCAATGGACATAATTCCCTCCGAAAATGATTGTACTGGTTTTTTTGTTTTTTTTATATTTAAATATATTGGTTTACAGAGTCATAGAAAAGATCCTCCGTTTGGATCTATCTGGAGAGGTCCAGATCCTCATAGATCTGATACGAAAATTGGAAATGTTTTGGAGATACTGTCACAATTCAATAAATTTAAGTGAAATAAAAATTAAAATAATAAATACAAGAGCTTTTCAAAGAGTATGAGTATGATGATTTGCATATCACTAATTGGAGGGTTCAATACATCGTGAACCGTTTCATTTCAAAGCCAATCCAAGTACCTCTTCATAGAGGTCCCTGCCCTTTGCATCCACTCCCAGAACCAGCGGCCCGAAGTTCTCAACCTCCAGCACCCACACAGCCTCCGGCATCCCCAGATCCAGCCAGTGCACGTCCCTGACATCCTTTATCATATCCACAGCCAGAGCCGCACATCCACCCGTATATGCCAGGTACACGCACCTGTCCTCCAGGACTGGTGCAATGTTTTTCATGCCACCTTTACCAATGATGGCCCTGACATTGTAATTGTCAAGCACCTGGGGCGTCATGTCAGTCATCCTGGCACTGGTAGTAGGTCCTGCTGCAACTGTCCTCCAGCCATCTTTGTCTTTCTGCATCAGCGGCCCGCAGTGATAAAGGGCAGCACCGTCCAGGTCAAATGGCAGCGGCTTACCCTCGTTAGTCAGTTCCAGAATCCTTAAGTGTGCTTCATCCCTTGCCGTATATATGGTGCCTGATAGGTAAACTATGTCCCCTGCCTGCAATTCCATAATATCATCCCGGGTAAGGGGTGTGGTCAGGTGATGGGGCACGTCCTGCCCGGTCTTATGCTGTTCAGTCAGGTGATGCTTGTTCGTGTTCTCCTCGGCTAGTTGGTGCTTGGTTATGTTTTCCTCGGCTAGTTGGTGCTTGGTTATGTTCTGCTTGGCCGGGTGGTGCTTGTTCGTGTGCTGTTCGGTTAAGTGGTACTTGGTTTTGTATTGTTCAGTCACGTGAGCCAGGTCATGTCCTGCATCCAGGGTCACTGATGCGTGTCGGTTGGCCCAGCACTGTATATTCACGGCCACAGGTAGCGATGCTGTATGGCAGTGAGCTTTTTCCACATGCACAGCCAGTGCAGTGGTCCTGCCGCCCAGTCCCATGGGACCGATACCAAGTGAATTAATAGCTTTCAGTATATCCAGTTCATACTCATCCATATCTCCCAGACTCCGCAGCAGCGAGCGCTTTGCCAACCTGGCTGACTTGTCAAAACTGCCGCCAATACCAACACCCACAATAATGGGCGGGCATGGCATACCTCCGGCCTTCTGCACGGTCTCGACCACAAAATCCTTGACACTACCCACCTGTGAAGGCTTTAACATCCTGAAAGCACTCATATTCTCTGAGCCCGCACCTTTCGGGGCCACTGTGATAGTGATGGCCTTACCGTCCTTAAAGGAATAATTGATATCAGGCAGGCCATCCCCTGTATTGTCACCTGAGTTTAGCCTTGTCATGGGCTCCACTGCATTGGGACGCAAAGGCACGCTGTTTGTCGCCTGCTTCACACCCTCCCGGATGGCCCACTCCAGGTCAAAACCAATACGGGCGTCCCTGCCAATATCGACAAAGAACACCAGGATTCCAGTATCCTGGCACATTGGGATAGCCCTGTCATCTGCAATAGATATGTTCTCCAGTATGGCATCGAGCTGGGACGTGGCTGTTTTATCGGTTTCTGCATCCATGGCACCAAACAAAGCCTTGATCACATCAACAGGCAGTCTGTTCTCTGCCTGTTTGATTATCTCTTCTACAGCATCTGCCACTACCTGGCTTTTTAATGCATTCATAAATCCAGTGTTGAAATAGCTTCTTTCACAGCCTCTGCCGACCGGGCAAGCATCTCCTGTTCAGGTTCAGTAAGGTCTAATTCTATTACCGCTTCCACACCCATCCGTCCCAGTTTCACAGGCACGCCCAGGTATATTTCCTCATAGCCGTACTGCCCGTACATATAGGCTGCGACAGGCAGGATGCGTTTCTGGTCCCGTACAATGGATTCCACCATTAAAGTGATGGCTGCAGAGGGCGCATAGAATGCACTGCCGGTCTTTAGCAGTTCTACGATCTCGGCACCACCGTTGATTGTACGCTGCACCAGCCTGTCAATGGCAGCTTCGTCCATAAGTTCAGTGATTGGTATACCTGACACTGTAGTGTGCCTGGGCAGCGGTACCATTAAGTCCCCGTGTCCGCCAAGTACCATGGCATCAACGTCTCTGGTAGAACAGCCCAGTTCCATAGACACAAAGGTAGCGAACCTGGCAGAATCCAGTACCCCGCTCATGCCGATCACTCTGCCGGGATGGAAACCCGTCTTCATGAGGGCTACATGGGTCATTATATCGAGAGGATTGGTTACTACAATAACAATGGAGTCGGGTGCATATTTCTGGATGTTCTCACTGACCTCGCTTACTATTTTACTGTTGGTTTTTATAAGATCATCCCTGCTCATTCCCGGCTTTCTGGCAATTCCGGCTGTTATTACAACAATGTCAGAATCCTGCATGTCCTTGTAATCATTGGTCCCTACCACATTCACATCAAAACCAACAATTGGTGCTGATTCCATCAGGTCCAGTGCCTTACCCTGGGGCATGCCATCTATAATGTCTGTCATCATCACATCGCCCAGTTCCTTCTCTGCGATACGCTGGACTGTGGTGGCACCCACAAATCCGGCACCTACGACTGTAATTTTTGTCAATTTGAATCCTCCTGATCGAAAATAATATTATCCTGATATTTTATTATCCTATATAGTCCATAAAGTTTATAGGTTTTGATGTTGCTGATGTTCATCTGTTGACATCAATAAAAATAACCCTGCACTGCCAGATATTATAGTCAAGAACATAATATCTTTGACATATACCCTGAACACTTTGCGCTCTTGGCGTTCTTTGCGGTGTATGATCTTGGTCACCGCAAAAAGCGCAAAGTACGCAAAGATAGTTTGAATTGTTTGGTTCTTGATTATAAATCAATTTATATTTTGTGCAATTTACTGTACTGCACCATTTCCCTGGCATGCTTGGCCACTTCGTCTGGATGTGGTGTAACTCTTGCAGCCCCGCTTCGCACTGATGCCTCAGCCACTGCCGCCGCAATAACAGGTACTACTCGTTTATCAAGCGGTCCGGGCAGGATGTGCTTATCATCCAGTTTTTCATCTTCAATGATACCTGCCAGTGCCCTGGCAGCAGCCATCTTCATCTCGATATTGATATCTGTTGCCCTTGTATCCAGCGCACCCCTGAAGATGCCAGGGAACCCCAGCACGTTGTTCACCTGGTTGGGATAATCGGAGCGGCCTGTGGCCATCACCCTGGCACCGGCATCCATTGCATCCTCTGGCATGATCTCAGGAACTGGGTTTGCCATTGCAAACACTATGGGGTCTGCAGCCATACTGTGCACCATATCCTTAGAAACAATTCCACCTACAGATACACCGATGAACACGTCGGATCCTTGCATAGCGATTTTAAGCCCGCCCATCAAACCCCTGATATTGGTCAGGCCAGCAAGCATGAACTTCATGGAGTTCATACCTTCCCTGCGTGACTGGCCGAGTATGCCCCGGCTGTCACATATCACCAGGTCACGTACACCCGCTCGTATAAGAGTAAGCGCAATTGCAGCACCGGCAGCACCGGCACCGTTTATTACTACCCTGATATTACTGATATCTTTATCCACAATTTTCAGTGCATTGATCAGTCCGGCATATACCACAACTGCAGTGCCATGCTGGTCGTCATGGAACACTGGTATATCCAGTTCCTGCCGTAGCCTCTCTTCGATCTCGAAACAACGGGGTGCACTAATGTCCTCCAGGTTGATGCCCCCAAAGGTTGGTGCTATGTGCTTTACGGTCTTTATGATCTCTTCGGTATCTTTCGTATCCAGGCATATTGGAAAAGCATCAATGCCGCCCAGTTGTTTGAACAATATTGCTTTACCCTCCATTACAGGCATGGCGGCAGAAGCCCCGATATCTCCCAGCCCCAGTACAGCAGAGCCGTCTGTGACCACTGCAACAAAATTGCCTTTACTGGTATATTTATAAACCTCATCCGGGTCTGCCTGGATGACCCTGCAGGGTTCAGCTACGCCTGGAGTATAGTCAATGCTCAGGTCATGCATATCATCCAGTGACACTTTACTGGCTACTTCAAGCACACCGCGATGCAGTTCGTGTACTTTTAAAGATTCTTCATATATCGAATCATTTTCTCCCATACACTAATCATTATCGCCATAGTACTTCTTTATTGCTGCTTCCATTGCACGTTTGTGCAGTTCTGCTGAGTGGTGTATCCCCCCGGTCATTCCCCGGACAGCCCGGCAGGGGTACTGCTGCACCAGCAAACCGGCCCAGGCGGGTGCTTCTGAGACTGGGACGCCTTTTAAATGTTCTGCCATCCACCATGTTGAACCGCATGGAGCACCGCAGATCACTTTTACATTGCTTATTTTCCCGTCCCCCACCTGCACTTCTAACTTGGGGCGGCCCAGCACGGATGCAAATTCGTTGATGGTGGGGTCGGGAGAGTAGGTATCACCACCTATATCGCAGCAGATATCCTCTACCAGTATCCTGGTGCCGTACTGTGCAGATATCTCCTTCATTTGCTCAGGGTCACCTGCCATGGCCCAGCCTCCTGGTATGATGACGGCCTTTGCTCCCGCACTGGCTGCACGTTCGACGATCTCGGGTGTGATGTCGGGATTCAGGCTGTAGGTTATGAGAAGGTCTGAGGACAGGACTCCGGGGTCAAGGTCAAGGTTGTCCACGAAGGGTGCGGGGTCGTCGATGAAGTCGGGCAGGGTGGGGGGTATGTCTGCGGATGAGACAGTGAATTCTGTGCGGCGGGTGATAGTGTCCAGCAGCCGCCTGCCGTACTTGCCGCGGGTAATGATTCCTATCGAGAGCATAGTGGGTATATTGGGATGCAGGAGGGATAAGGGTTTGGAGGCATGTTCAGTTGAAGCCCCGTCCGCGCCACCCCGAATAGAATTTGGGGGCATCCGCGGGCTTAAGGTCGCATACATGTGTAAGCGTAGCTGAGGTGCGTGGAACATGTGAGTACAATAGCAGAAAAATTAATGCTAACGATAGCCTTTTTGTCGATGCATTATTTCTGTGATCCAAACGATGCCCTCTTCGATAACATAAATCACTCTGTAATCGCCTATCCTCAACCTATATGCTTCTGGCTAGCATCTCTGATTTTCTTAATATCAGTACCAGATCGTTTGAGTTTCGGATTATTCTCCAATACTCTTATTTTGGATTTTAATTGCTCTTTAGTTGCTTGATTGCACCTATTGAGAAAACTTGCAGCTTTTGGATGAAGACGTATTTCATAACTCATCAATGCTTACAAACTTATCCTTTTCTTTAAGCAATTCGCGTTGACGAGCCCAGAATGTCTCATCATATATTTCTTCCATATCTTCTTGTGCTAGAAAGTGTGTATTGGAATGAAAATTTGGTAGTATATGCAAGTTAGATACTGTGTTGTTTTCTTCAGTCATGATTCACTCATATTTTAGAGTCACTTAATTATTATGTACCAATCCCACTCCATAAAAACCTTTCGACTACACGACCATCCCGACCTCCATGTACGCCATGTCATCCTCCTGAAAGTCACGACCTCGCCCATGAAGTCACGAATCCTGTTTTAGAAAAGCAGGGCATCTTTAGGACGCATAGGCAAATAGAAACAAGCGTTGACAATTGGCTCTAATGTGTCACATAAAAAAAATAAAATTAAGCAAAAATACTTTTACTCTTCATCCTCTTTTTCTAAAAACCCAGGCATTTTACTTAACACATCAAATAGTTGCTTGAGATGAGCTTGTGATAAATATATTCTTACTGCAGGTGTTATATTTTCTACTGGTGGAAACTGCATAAAATCAATGTAAGCATCTACCTCGCTTGTGGTAGCTCGAGCAACATTAGAATAAAATGTATAATCATATCGTATCTTTGGTTCATTCACATCAATTTTTTTTACTGGAATATCTTTTTGATTCTCTTTAGCCATAAGTGGTCCCCTTTGATGTTTTTGATATATCGTTTATGTTAGAAAAATTAGTCATATAATTTTTTAATGTAATAAGTTTTGTAATAATGGAGTAGGATTCATTTTTCTTATAGATATCAACATGTGAAGAAAGTTCATTATATACTGGATCAGAAGTAACTGATTTAGAAGCAGTTAACTCAGGAGTAGTAAGCGTTAAACTTGAAACTTCTATTTCTTTTTCAAGATTTTCTATAGCTAATTTTTCAAGACGCTCTGAAACAATATAACTTTCTAGCATTAAGATTATTTTTGCTTTTGGATTATCCAAATTAAGTTGATAGAACTGTATATTTCCAATTTTTTCTATCTTTTCTATCAAACCTTCATCCAGTAATTTATTTAAATGTGAATGAACAGTTGCTTTATGCACATCTGTCATTCGAACAATATCAGCAGCATACAATTTGTCATTGTAGTTTTCCGCAAAAGTTTCAATAATCTTCATTTGCGGACAATTTCCAAAAATTTCTGATAACACAGACATATCAATTCCTATAGTATAATGTATAGTCTATAAAGTACAATTAATATACATAAGTATTACGCTTTAATCTTTTCGATTACGGAATATTTATAAATCTCTTACTCAGTTATAACACAATGAATGATATTGAAGATGCCCTAACAGAAGACGAAATAAAGATTCTTGAAGTTCTTGGAAGGCTACATATATCACAACACAAAAATATAAATGAAAGTACGATTCGAAAGAAATTACCTAAACAATATCATGCAAATCTAAAAAAAACAATAAAAAGTCTAATTAGCAAAGGTATTTTACGTCTTTATAGAAAGGAAAACTATTGTTTAAATGCTAAAGGGAAAAAAATTGCCGAGGAATTGGCAAAAAAATTGCGTAATAACGTATATTCAGGATTACATATTTTGTTAAAATCGTAAATATTTTGCTTTTTTGAGAAGTCAAACGTTACGACGGCACACCCAACCGCTGCAGAGCTGCGGGGTTTTGGGACAGCCTGCTAAATGCATAATTAGATAAATAGGAGTACTGGCCAAATGGCACAACTTAAAAAACGGGGCATCAAGGGGATGCTCGGGTAGTATTATTTAATTAGATTAATTTATCTTTAAATAAAATTGTGATAAGAATTATAGTTATGTCGAGTTTGATGAAATATTAGTTGATAGCATTAATCGGTTACATTTAGTCCGATTTGTCATTTACTATGACTTAAAATGTCATTCGAGGTGGACTGATTTGTTGATAGAATTTCTCTTTGTTTTCACGATACCATTGTTTTTTAAACAACTTGGTCTGTTTTGTTGAAAAGTTGTGGGGTTGCCAATTCACAATATGAATCTCTTTATGTTCCAGTTCATTAAGGTAAAACGATTTATCCTTATTGAACGGATAGCGATTAAGGACTTCTTGAAATGCAGTAGAGGAAAATTTAAGACCTTTAATTATTTCGCTTGCTTTTGTGTGAATGGGGTCTTTAGGTATTATCCGTTTTCCATTTTCAAACATTTCAAAAATTCTCTTCGAAGCAACTTCTGAATGTTTGAATTGCATTTTATGTGCGGGAAAATGCTCATTTTTACTTAATTTGTAAGAATATGCTTTTTGTAAACCTGGTCTCGGAAAAGGCTGCAATCCAACAACATCAAGTTTGTGTTCACTTATTGTGGGTGTATAAAGATCTAAAAACGGAGATTCATACATGACGCCAGATTTGTCATTTGAATTAGAAATTGGCTGATATGAATCATCAGATTCATTATATTTGCAAACAGCAAAGAAGGCAGCAGTACAATAATCACTAGTTAAATCAAGTAATTCCGTTTTTATGCCATAATGCTGAGCAAGGCCTGGAAAATTTACATACAAACCGTCTTTAATAAGCTCTTGAACTGCTGGATGATGTCTGAATACCATCTCAAATTCTACAGTATGCAAACGAGCAAGAAATATCTCTATTTCACTCGGATTCTTTCGATAGAGTCGAGGGATGCACTGTGGATGATCTTCAGTTTGACCTCTATATAAAAACATTCGCTGATTATCTGGAACAAGACATGTTGTTCCGTCTGGCATCGTTGTGGGACAGAATTTTTCTGTCTTATGAAAAAGCAAATCTCTGTAGAACTCTCCTCTCCACGTAGGGCTGGTGTTCAAACTCCTCTCAATATTTTCAAATTTGTGTTGGATGCATTTTATTACTTCAAAAACGTCTCTATAAACTATTCCTGTCATTACTACGTTACCAAACAATCTCTTCACTATTATATTCTACTTTCGTTGTTGATAGTAATGTATCATTTTTGACTCACAATTAAATATTTTTATTAAATGAATATCTCTCATTCGAGCATAAATCAGCCAACCCGCAGCCCCAGCCGTTCCACCGCCGGACTACAAGTCCAGGGCATCCCCAACCTTATATTAGATGTCCATACTTGCGATATTACGCGAGTCACCTATACCCCGGACTTAAGTCCAGGGCCTGTTTATAATACTCCGCATCACGATTTTCTATCTTGTCCGGCGATATATTTATCAACAATTTACCAGCCATGCCCAACACTTCTATGATTGCAGCTTGGTTCCCTGAGACTTTTTTCACACCATTTTTTTCAGTTCAGGTAATTCCTGCCGCAATATTCTACTGGTTCACTATAATGGCGATATATAATCGCCATATTTCTTTTGTGCTTCGATCAATCTCTGCCTTTGCTCCTCCAGCACCTCAAACAATATCTGTGGTGTATCAGCCACTTTAGTCTTGTAGAACTCCTGGATTCGCTCGATCTTAGCAAGATTTTCAGTTATACGCACAGAGAACTGGTTAATATAATTCTCTTTTGGATAGTCTTTAGAAAGCACTTCCCTGAACAGCCTGTTAAGATCTTCATATTTTGGTATGAATCCGGTAGGCGTTTCTATCGCTTCAACTTCGTGATGTGAACGCAGTTCCATCCATTTAAGCCAGACCGCCTTATCTGCTATATCATTTGTATAATTCCCTTCTGCATCTTTCAGGAAATAATTAACACAGTATATAGATGGCGGATTATTCAATTTAGCACCAAAATCCAGATGACTTTCGATATATCTTCCGATAGGAATCGAAAGGAAATCCAAATTTGACATAGGATTGATCTTCCTGACACCTTCTTTTCCCAGTGTAGCAGCCGTAGTCTCTGATTCCAGTGCGGCGCCCATCGTAACAACACCATGCACCCAATCAAAGGATTCCTCAACAGGTACCTTAGTGTCCGAATCCCGTCCGCCATATATTATCCCACCGACAAGCACACCATCAGGATCACTGAGTTTTGGATCCACATTCTCTAATAGTTTCAGGTCAAGCGTGAACCTGGCATTCGGATGTGAAGATGACAAAATATTACCATTTTCGTCTTTTTTTGCTGGCGTCCATTCCCCTGAATAATTTAACCCCTTTTCCGGCTCCTTGGCATCTTTACCTATCCAGTGAAGGCCTTTCTCTTCAGTGACCAGCACATTAGAGAATATTACCTCACCCGGACTGTGGAGCGCCTTCCAGATCAATGGGTCGTCTACTGAGTTTACGCCCTGTATAATCCCGAACATGCCATTTTCGGGATTGACTGCGTGTATTGTGCCATCCACATTCCTGAGATAGGCGATATCATCACCGACAATAGACTCTCCGGGCAGCATGGATGTAGATGTCTTACCGCAGAGCGAAGGAAATGCGCCTGTAAAATACGTTACCCGTTCGGAAGGTCCGACCACACCCATAATGAACATGTGCTCGGTCAGCCAGCCTTCTTTTGAGGCTCTGTTTATTGCAGGACGCATCGCTAATTTCTTAAGCCCTATTGTATTGCCGCCGTACTGTGTATTCAGGCTAAATACTGTCTCGTCTTCAAGGTCAATATAAACCCGGCGTTTTTCAATGTTTTTGGAGGTATTCCTTTCGTCCAGCTCTCCTGCGGAATGTACAAACTTTAAAAACCGTGCAGATTGTCCCAGTCTTACGAACTCTTCGTATCCTTGCCTGTACAACAGATCCTCTGAGTGTGCAACATAACCGGAATCGGTGAGTTGAACTGCTGGTATTGAGAATTCTGAATTGAGCGGTCCCAGGCAGAAGAATCGCACGAACAACTGGTGCCCCTGCATGATGTCTTTCATGATCGGGTTAATTTCTTTGAGTCCTTCCTCCCGGTCCATCGCATTAATATTAGGTCCTAACTCGACACCAGGCGGTAAAAGGTACTTGGAATTATCTTTATCTCTTGCCTGGTCGTAATAGCCGTCAAAATGTACTGTATGCCCATCTACAGCAAGCACTTCTTCCTCGCCTGCTTTTATTGACTCTTGCCTGATGTGCTGCAAATCCTCAGGTGAATCTGTACAGATAAAAATTTTATCCGGATTGCAAAGATCAATATATGTAGCAATAAATTTATGGAGCTTGGGATTATCTATTTTGATAAGTTTCTGGTAATTTACCTCGCCCAACTTCTCTTGTAATGTATCCATTGTTCCTTTTCCTCCTACTGTTCCACTTTGCTTTTTTCTACCGTTCTCATCTTCGAAAACAAGTGTAAATAAAAATACATCACTATTAAATATATCGTTACTTAATTGCGAAACCGGAAGAGAATTGGCTTTATCCTGAATTATGATGCTTATTAAGTGACTAAAAGTATCCCTTTCAAAAAGTAGGGTAATAAAATTTGTATAAATTATTGTTTATATTTATCTGCCACAGAGCTCACAGAGGACACAGAGAAGAAATCCTGTCGAGTGCTGGAGTGCACCCAAAATAACGTACAAATAGTTAAGCAACCATATTCAACAAATATATTTCTAATAAAGGTCAATACAACCAACAATGTTCAATCCTCCAGACATACGCAAGGACTTTCCTGTACTTGAGAAATATGTATACCTTGACAGTGCAGCCACCACCCAGACACCGCGCCAGGTTGTGGAAGCCATGTGCGACTATTTCTACAATTATGCCGCCAACCACGGCCGGGGCGCACACAGGCTTGCCAGGGAGACCACCAACCATTACGAGGATGCCAGGGAAGCCGTTGCCGGATTCCTTTGCGGGGAATACGAACATACCATATTCACCCGCAACACCACCGAGAGTATCAATATGGTAGCATTGGGACTTGACTGGGAGGCCGGCGACCATGTGGTAACCACCCATGTTGAGCATCATTCCAATTTGCTGCCTTGGCTCAGTTTAAAAGAAAAAGGCGTGGAAATAACAGCAGTTACACCAAATCCGGATGGAACAGTTGATCCTAAGGACATTGACAGTGCCATTACTGAACAAACAAAACTGGTAGCACTAACTCATGTATCCAACGTATTTGGCTCTGTTATGGATGTGGAAGAAATAACAAAGATCGCTCATCGAAATGGCTGCATGTCACTGGTAGATGCCGCACAGAGCGTGGGCCACATGCCTTTTGACGTGAAGAAGATTGATTGCGACTTCATGGCAGTGTCCGGTCATAAAGGAATGCTCGGACCCCAGGGTACAGGCGTGCTGTATTTGAAGGATACCGATTCCATCAAGCCTGTATACCTTGGCGGCGGCACAATTTATGCCATGACCGGGGACGATTATAAACTGGAGGATGCGCCCGGGCGGTTCGAGTATGGTACGCCAAATATTCCGGGCGTTATAGGACTGGGCAGGAGTGTGGAATATGTGAAGTCATTGGGCGTAGAAGATATTCAGCGGCATGAAGAAGCTCTGGGCAGGGACGCTGCCAAACGGCTTTCTGAGATAGATAAGGTGGAGGTGTACGGACCACAGGACAGGGCTGCTGTGGTACCCTTCAATGTAGTGGGCTTAAATTCCCATGATGTAGCCATGATACTGGATGAGACCCGCAAGATTTGCGTGCGCAGCGGCTATCACTGTGCCATCCCCAGCGTCAACTTCCTCAAGGTTGAGGGGACTATCAGGGCTTCCTTTGGTGCATACAACCTGACCGAAGAAGTGGACCTGCTGGTAGATACAGTGGAGCAGATAGCTACCACCCTGACCTGAGAGGTACACAAATGAAAATTATTCTGCTTGGAACCGGTGTTGCCATACCACAAAAGGACAGGGTGCAGTCCGGGCTGATAGTGGATGCAGGATGCGATAATGGATATAGTCCTGTACTTTTTGATTGCGGTTGCGGTGTACTGCAGAGAATTTTCCAGAGCGGATACAGGCATACCCACATCACCAGTGTGTTCCTTTCCCACCTGCATCTGGACCATTGCGGCGACCTGCTGGCACTGGTCAAGGCAAACTGGCTTTGTGATACAATCAAAATGAACTTGTGGGGTCCTGTGGGTACCGGGCAGTGGCTGGACGACCTGCTGGCAGCCTATCCGTACATGCAGGACAAGGTAGATATCAGGATAACGGAACTTGTGCCCGGTCAGGTGGTAGGGGTCGATGGGCTGGAAGTGGAATGTCTACACACGGTCCATGCCCTGCCTTCGCTGGGGTTCAAGGTAACATCAGGGGGGAAGACCATGCTCTATTCAGGAGATACCGAACCTGTGGATGATATCGTAAAAGCGTCAGAGGGCATCGACCTGCTCATCCATGAGTGTTCGTTCCCTGACACCTTTGAAGTGACCAACCACACCACCCCTGGCACCCTGGCAGAAAAAATCGAGGGAACTTCAATAGGGCGGATCGTACTTACCCACCTGTATCCCCAGACCAGGGGATTCGAGGCCGGGATGGTTAAGGTGCTGGCAGAAGCCTGCGGGTGTCTTGTGGAGATCGGATATGACCTGCAGATCATTGAGGTTTGAGACATGGGATAATAAGGGCAATATACGGAGGAGTAAAGGCATTTTTCTGCCAGGAAGTAGACAAAATAGCTACATTTAAATAACACAAAATTAGTTTTGTCGATATGCAGCTTCGAGGCAGACTTAAGCAACTGACTGAAACCAAAGTAAATCGTATTAATGACCTGGTTTTCAAGTATAAAAAACTCAAGAAGAAATTGGGAAAAAATGCTGTCCTGGATAAATTAAAGATGCATATCCGGCATTTACCATCTGAAGAAGAACAAATTCGTCAGGCGGCAGAAGTTGTTTTTGAACTTAGTGGTGAGTCAGATGTCCCGTATCTGGAAGTACTCAGGAAGGTTATCTGCCTGACTGGTCTTACGGAAGCAAAAGTAGATGCGGTGTTATTTGATGTACTTGAAGAACTTGCTATTGAATTCGAAGAAATGAGTGATGATGAGGTGAAAACAGCAGTAGCTATCAATAAAGATGATGTGATGGATGTGTATTGTGATGTACTGTTAAAAAGGCGTTTTCAAAAGCAAATGATGGAGAAATAAACTTAAGGGAAGATGATATTATGGGAAAATCAATGATTACCGAGAAGATACGCATATCACCCTATTTGCACAGGGAAATAACTGATCTTGTTGAAGATGGCGATTTTGCTTCTTTTTCGGATTTTGTAAATATAGCAGTTTCGAGTTTTTTATCAAGAAACTTTGGTTTGATTGAAGAAGAAGAAGAAGACAATATCTCATCTTTAGAGATGCCTGTAACGTTGTTATATTTGGCATTGATCAATAAAGGCATAATAACACAAGAGGATATGGGCGACCTTCTAGAGAAATTAAAAAATAACGAATTGGATAATTCAATAATTGAAAACTTTTTCAGCGATTTTATGGATAATATGGTTGAGTACGATATGTTTGATATGCTGGATATGGGAAAACAATTTGAAATGGAAAAATCCTATGAGGCTGCTGAACAGGTATACAAGGACATAATAGATAAGTTTCCTGAAGATTTTGAGCCTAATTTTGATCTGGGCCGCCTATATTTAAAATTGGGTAAAAAGAAAGACAGCCAAACCCAACTTAAAATTGCTCTTAAAAAAGCAAAGGAAATGGAGGAAGATGAGGAAATAATTGAAATGATATCTTCAGAGATAAAAAAGACAAAATAAGACGTATTTGTTTTTTTTGTAATGATGAAATAGGTAATGGCCTATTTTCCCATTTCCCCTGTATAAAACATTTTTTAACCAGCAGGTGCACTCTGCCAGATGGCACAGGCGGGCGCCGGTGCCATTGAGACAATGAGTAAAAGAGAAGTAGCAGTAAAGAGTATTGATCAGCACCAACCGGAGATATGAACAAATGAAAATACTTGCACTTATGGCCAGCCCCAGAAAAGAGGGAAATACAGACATACTGATCGACAAGGTCATTAACGGCGCACAGGCTGCCGGACACCAGGCTGAAAAACTATACTTGTACGACCTCAACCTCCTGCCATGCATAGACTGCCGCAACTGCAGTTCAGGTGACAGGTTCTGCAGCAGGGATGACGACATGCAGGACATCTACCCCAGGATCGATGCTGCTGATGTGATCCTGTTTGGCACACCTCTGTACTGGTACGGACCCACTGGACCAATGAAGCTATTGATGGACAGGCTGCTACCATACAGCGAGACTGATAAGTTGAAAGGCAAACGGGCAGTGCTGATAATCCCTTCTGCCGAGGGGGCTGATGCATGTGAGCCTGTTGTTACGATGTTCAGGCTGTCCCTGGACTACCTGAGTGTGGATATAGCAGATGTATTGCTGCCAACGGCTTACGGGAAAGGCGAGATTTCCGGGAATGTCGAAGAGCTGGACCGGGCTTATAGGATAGGGGCTGCCCTGTAGCCATAAATGACATCAACTATATTACTGCTATAAACAGCCATACAGGAATGAACCAGACTTCAATCCCATTGATTATTTTTCTTTTAAGATCATTCTTTGTGACTATGACACCTTTATTTAACTTGAATCTCTTACAGAATTTCAAAACAGATTTGATGTCGCTCTGGCCTATTGAATTCTGGTATTTAACTTCTACAGGTAACAGTGCATTATCAATTGAAACTACAAAGTCCACCTCTTCAATATCCCGCCAGTAACTGACGTTTTCAAATTTCCTGATCAAATGGGTGAATACACAATTTTCCACCAGTACAGGTTCATCAGCAGATGTGGAAATAGCATTCCTGAGCCCTGTATCTATCATGTAGACCTTCTTTTCTTTTTGCATCACCGCTTTTGATGAATAGGAAAAATAATTCACCATGAAAACAAGGTACGTTTCCTCAAGATACCTGACATACCTTATCACGGTATCCACATCAATACCAAGGGCAGATGAAATTTTCCTAAAGCTAAACCTGTTACCGATATTCTGTGCAAGATACGCTGCAATACTCTCAAGAGCCCTTACATCCTTGACAGAATACATTTTTAAAACATCTTTGTATATCGTATCATAGAAATACTGTTTTAATATTTCCCTGGATTTGCCAGCGTCCTCATTAACTGTTCTTGGATAGCCGCCACAGTGAAGATATTCCTGGAATAAGAGTACCAGTTTATTTTTTACCGGAAGGGCAGCATTATAAGCATCTTCAAAGTTTTCGTAGGAAAAAACTGTTTTTTCTATCAGGATATTATCCTTAGCCCGTATGAACTCACGGTAAGAAAATGGATATATCAAGAACCGTAAATTGCGTCCGGTAAGAGCAGCAGATTCATCTTTTATGGCAAGTGAACTTGAACCGGATACAATGAACTTTATATTCGAATACTGGTCGAAGTATTTTTTCAGCCACATCTCCCAGCCTTTGAAATACTGGATCTCGTCTATGAAGATGTATATTTTCCCTTTTTTCAATTCTCGTAAGATGATCTCCTGATACGATTCAAACAGCCTGATAAATAGGTCATCTCCCATATCCAGGGTTATTTCCGGATCATCCAGGGATATATACAGGACATTCTTCGGATTTGTTCCGCTTTGCAGGAGTGAGTCTATAAGCTGGTAAATGATGGTTGTTTTTCCAGACCTGCGGGGACCTATTAGCGTCAGTATCTCCCGGTCATCTATGAACCGTTCAATTTCCCTTGTTTTTTCACGTGGGATCGTATCCTGGTATTCGGACGGGATGTTACCGGTTGTCCACCAGTTGTTAACCTGAAACAGGTATTCTTTCATATTTATCCAGTTTGAGTTCATTATTTATGAAATTGTCGGTTGAATCTGACAATTTTAGTATTAAATTGTCGTTTTGGTCTGACAATCTACCCATTACAGCCCCCACATTGCATTTCAAAGACTACAATCCCTAAATACTTTCAAAAGAATATCTGATCGGAGTGATTCAACAATGCCCATTACCAGATTCATACCAAAACAAAAACGCATGTCTACGACCGTAGGCGGAATGCTCATACTGCTCGGTGAGACCATGTTCCTGTTCTCCCTGTTTAACTTCGTGTTGGTGACCAGGATACAGTACTACAACCCCGGCGACGCGTATATGCGCCAGTTATTCCCAAATTACCTGCTGTTCCTGGGGTCCTGGCTGCTGCTGCGCTTGTGGCCATGATATTTGTGTACATATTTATCCTGCCAAGTAAGATGGTGTTCTCCCAGCAGCAGGCAGTAAAGGACGACCGCAGTCCCACCCACAATCTTCTCATGGAAGTACACATGGAATTGCAGGAACTGAGGGGCGAAGTGAACAGCCTTCGACAGGTGATAGATAAGGTTTAAGATAATTGGATAGAATAAGAAGTTTGCTCTCCTTGTGTTTTTAAGGGAGCAGTGTCCCGATAGGGTAGCGGATATCCTTGAAGCTTGCGGAGCTTTAGACCCGGGTTCGAGTCCCGGTCGGGACGTACTTCTTATCTTTCCCAAACGAATTATTCCTTATCTCGAAGGATAAACATCAGGTTCGGCTGACCTGACCAGTGGTTTTGAGATATGCCTCCTGGCACAGGGCGGCACTTCATATATACCTGGTCTGATACCTCTATCCACAGGGGTTCTGACGACCTCGTCACTTTTTGTATTACAGCCTTTGCACCTGAAGCCCTGCCCGCTACCTGCGGATTTCATGCGCTTGCCGCACGTTTGGCAAACAGGATTACTGGTCTTTTCATAAGCTGCCAGTTCAAGTATCTTTATCTTCTCAACATTCAGGGTCCCGTCTGCAACACCACCATAAACACTCACTTTATCGCCTGGTATCAGTTCTTTAATAATATTCCTGAAACCTTTGGTTGGCTCAAAGGCCGCACACCTGATGCTGCCTGAACCCTTTAGGGTGAAGAACATATGACCCCCCCTGATAGTTACTGGCCTGTCAACCACAGTCCCTGTCAACTTGTAAGACCTTTCTTCCAGTACATCACTGATCTGTGCATCAAGCAGGTGAAAATCCGTTCCCTGGTTGGTCCTGTATAATAGTGTAAGCCCGGCAGGTTCTGAGCCGATAATATCGAAAGCATTTTCAATGGACCGGATATCGTCGCCCCTGATCCCGAACAGTATAGGGTCAGGGGAGTGTGGTGCAAATACAATAGTGTTATTTGAAATATCCACTGTATCCCATGTTCCCGGGTAAGTCTCCCTGTCTGCCCTGAACACAGATTCCCTGTCGATCTCCCTTGGAGTGCCGAAGTTCCCTGGCTTGCGGTATGCGATAAGTTCATAGGTGTGGTCGGGCAGGCCGCACAGCACAGAACCGCATGCTGCCAGGGCACCGATAAGGCCTCTACCGTTCTTGAATCCCTGGTGGGTTATCCCGTATTTACCAATAAGGGAGCGGGCATCCTCTACTAATAATACATCACGCATGGCCTGCCACATGAAACTTTCCAGGTCTTGCCTGAATCCAGGATTGTTTCGTTCCTTGTCGCTTAAAAAGACTATGCCAGGGTTAGTATTCTCGCAGTCCATGTCGGCCATGTCTTCCACAAGGGATATGGCAGTAGTCATTATCTGCTCTTCAGAATCCGGGTAAGCATCTATCTCTACTGCCAGTGCTGCATTGCCCCGGGTCTTGTATTTTATGTTCGGATTCAACCTGATAAGGTGTGGCAGCCCCCTGATATCTCCCAGTCCTTTTAGTTTGTCAGTGAGAATGGCTGTTAGATAGGTGGTGCACATCCCATCTACAGAGTCTGTATCATCAATTCCTATGATCATGGGATGGTTCCGTTAAATACGGTAACAGCCGGGCCTTCCATGAATGTAAGATCATTTTCGATTGTGATATTGAGTATTCCGCCCAGTGTGTTTATTGTGACCTCGTTCCCGGTCCGGCCCAGACGGTGAGCAATCACGGCAGCAGCCACTGAGCCTGTACCGCAGCTAAGGGTCTCCCCCTCTATACCCCGTTCATAGGTGCGCACGTTCAAGATGCCGTCAGGAGTAACATTGACAAAATTTACATTTGTTCCTTTTGGGAATACAAAGTGGTACCTAATAGGCCGGGCCAGTTTGTCTATATCGATACTTTCCAGATCATCCACAAATATCACGGCATGGGGGACGCCTGTATTGACGAGGGATACCTGCATATTTTCAAGTTCTTCGTCAATGAACTCACCTTTGACTCTCATGGGTATGTCCTTACCGTCGAACAGGGGCTTTCCCATGTTCACCTTCACTCGCATCTTATTACCCTGGCCTTTCACTTCAACAGGGAGTATCCCTGCCATAGTCTCTACCATTGCAGTGCCAGGGGAGATATATCCTGAATCCATGGCATATCTCACCAGACACCTGATACCGTTGCCGCACATCTCTGCTTCTGAACGGTCGGGCTGGAATAGCTTCATTTTTATGTCAGATGAAGCTGATACTGACAGGAAGATCACACCATCAGCGCCGATGCCGAACCGCCTGTCGCAGTATTTTTCTGCAAAGCCGGGTTTGCTATTATCCGGTACTACTAAGCCGTTGTATTCGTCGATGACAATGAAATCGTTGCCATTTCCATGGAGCTTGGTGAATTGTATCATAATAGCAGAAATCGGTAGATGTTATAATAAGGGTTTCGACTGTCAGGTAAATTTTACGAAAATGAAATATGGACCGGTCGGGAATTGAACCCGAGGCCTCTACCATTCAGGTTGGACAGCCTGTTTGGCCAGTCCAAATGCCAAGGTAGCGATCTTCCCCTGATCTACCGGCCCACATTGGGGTGTTCTGTCATATATCCAATCTGAAATAAAGCTTTTGTTTGGTTTATGGAGGAATCATGTTTTATGCTCAATGCCCAATACCAAATGCCTAATGTCCGAAGTACAGAAATGTTCGCTTTTATTAAGAATAATCCGGGTTCATAGTGCTATACTTCAAATGCAAAACTAAAAACCTGATAAGGTTTTTATCATATTATCCTAATTGTATCGTAAAATTCCTATTACATATTACATAATACTAAAAGGGGGATATCCATGTTCACAATAAAAAACCATCTTGAAAAACGCAATGGTCACCTCATAATCGGAGGTGTGGATACCATTGATCTGGTTAAAGAATTCGGGACACCACTGTACGTAACGAACGAGCAGCGCATCAGGGACAATTACCGCAGGTACCATCAGGCATTTCCCGAAGTAGACCTCTATTATGCTGCCAAGGCCAATAATAATCTAACAATCATGCGTATCCTGGCACAAGAGGGTGCAGGTGCCGATGTATTCAGTGACGGTGAACTTTATCTTGCCCTGCTTGCAGGAATACCCAGGGAAAAGATACTTTTCAACGGCAACTCCAAGACCGACAGGGAACTGGAAATGGCGGTTGAGACCGGAGTAAGGGTATCAGTAGATTCACTGGATGAGCTGCATACACTAAGCCGGATAGCCTCTTCACAGAAAAAGACCATGGATATAGCCTTGAGGGTCAATCCTGATGTATCGCCTGTAACCCATCCCAAGATAAGTACAGGACTCAAGACCTCCAAGTTCGGGATACCACACAAGGAAGTTGTGGAAGCCTACAAGGAAGCAGTAGAACTTGAAGGGATAAACCCTATTGGTATGCACTGCCATATCGGCAGCCAGATACTTGACACATCCCCGTTCAGCGAAACCATCAACCGTATGATGGACCTGGTTGAACAGGTGACACGACTTGGTGTGGAACTGGAATTCCTGGATATCGGTTCGGGCCTGGGTATCCCTTACAAGAAAGGTGAGGTCGCACCGACACCACAGGACCTGTCTGATATAGTACTCCCCATATTCCGGAAGCGGTCCCAGGCAATTGGTGTGGATGTAAAGCTTGTGATCGAGCCGGGCAGGTATTTACTGGGAGATACTACCATCCTGCTTACCTCTGTGAATACGATGAAGAAGGCGGCAAAGAAGTTCGTGGGCGTAGATGCGGGGTTCAACCTGTTGATAAGACCGGTAATGTACGATAGCTATCACCATGTGGTAGTGGCCAATAAGGTGGCTGCCCCGGTCTCCAGTATATATACTGTGGTCGGGCCGATATGTGAGACTGGTGACATACTGGCACATGACAGGGAACTGCCCGCAGTGGAGAAGGGTGATATTATTGCCATACTTGATGCCGGAGCCTATGGTTTTTGTATGAGCAGCCAGTATAACGGGCGGCCCAGGTGTGCGGAAATACTGGTCAATGAAGGTAAAGTGGATGTTATCAGGAAGGCCGAGAACTTTGATGACCTGATGGCAAAACAACTTGTTCCGGCACGGTTCTTATGAGATTTTGGTTTAAAGATTGTTCAAGTATTTACCAGGGTTCACTGAAAAATACGACAGGTTTAAGTGGATTTAAAATGAAAGTGAATATACAAATTTTCGGACCGGAGCGATGGTTTTGACAGTGAAAGTAAACAGGTTCAAATGTGGATATTGTGGTGCATGTGTGAGTGTCTGTCCCCCCGGTGCTCTTGAACTTATTGAAACATGGATCGAAGTGGATGAGACATGCACTGACTGTGGGATATGTGCTAAAATATGTCCGGTTGGGGCGCTGGAGGTCCCAAAATGAAGGACCGTTATGATGTTATCGTAGTAGGTGCAGGACCTGCAGGTTCAATGACGGCAAAAACTGCAGCTAACGCGGGGCTGGATGTCCTGCTTATCGAGAAACGGCAGCAGATAGGTGACCCGGTGCGGTGTGCTGAGGGTGTGAATAAGAAATATCTTAAGGAATATATCCAGCCGGACCCTGCATGGATATCTGCCGAGGTCAAGGGTTCGAAGATATACGCACCGGACGGTGCCATGGTTGAGATGAGTGAAGAGATCGCTGGCGCTGAAGTTGGATATGTACTGGAGCGCAAAGTGTTTGACCGTGCGCTGGCCAGGGATGCTGCACTGGCCGGGGCTGAGGTGATGGTCAAGACAAGGGCAACCGGATTGTTGATGGAAGATGGTTTTGTTAAAGGCATTAAAGCAGAACACATGGATGAAAAATATAACATCCGGGCAGATATTGTGGTGGGTGCCGATGGAGTTGAGTCAAAGGTAGGCCGCTGGGCCGGTATTGATACAACCTTAAAGCCAAAGGATATTTGCACCTGTGCCCAGTATCTCATGACCGATATTGAGATTGATACTGATTTTTGTGAGTTCTACGTGGGGCACAAGATCGCTCCATTGGGGTATATCTGGGTATTTCCGAAAGGTAATAATATGGCTAATGTCGGGATAGGTATTACAGGTAATATGTCAGGCGAGGTCAGGGCAAAGGACCTACTGGATGATTTTGTGCAGAAGCGTTACCCTGGCGGTAAGGTGATAGAATTTATAGTTGGGGGGGTGCCTGTGTGCGGTACAATTGAGAGGACAGTGGCCGACGGGCTCATGCTTGTGGGGGATGCTGCACGCCAGTCAGACCCGGTAACCGGTGGCGGGATATTTAATTCCATATGGGCCGGGGATATTGCGGGCAAGGTGGCAGTCAATGCCATTAAGCATTCGGATGTATCTGCTCTGTTCCTGCAGGAGTATGAGACGAAATGGCGTGCCGGACTGGGGCGTGACCTGGACATGAGTTTGGTTGTCAAGGAGCGGTTTATGAGACTGACAGATGATGAGCTGAATACGCTGGGCCATTCCCTTGAGGGAATTGACCTGGGCAGCGTTACACTTATCGGGCTTTTGTGGGCTCTGTTCAAGGCTAATAAGAAACTATTATGGGACTTAAGGAGTATATTTAAGGGTATTAAGGAAATCGAAATGGAAGCGAGTGTGGAGGTAAATTCATGAATGATGTAGATCTTGGACCTAAATCCGGTGCTTTGTTGTTTAACAGCCTGAAAGATAAGAATAGTATTATACTGGCGGCCAATCCCAGAATTGCCCTGGTGAGCAAGGGTATATTCCAGGCTGCCAAAGATATGGATGCGGCGTTGATCGTTGAGATTGCCAGGTCTGAATGTGACCTGAAAGGTGGATACACGGGACTAAACCCGGCCGAGTTCTCGCGCAGGATCAACGAAACAGCCAGGGAGGTTGGATTTGACATATGGGCATTGCATGCTGACCATATCGGTATCAAGAAGGGCACGCCAGAGGATATTGAGGGTACCAAGGAACTGGTAAACGGCCAGATCGATGCGGGTTTTACCTCATTTGCTATTGATGCGTCCCACCTGTTCAATTTCCAGGGCGGCGACCTGAGGGAGGAGCTGGCCGATAATATCAATGCTACCACCGAGATTGGAAGGCATATCGAGGAGAAGATGGCAGGAAGGGGGTACGGCCTTGAGGTTGAGGTCGGTGAGATAGGCAGGGAGGACGAATCGGGCAGGGTACTGACAAGTCCTGAGGAGGGAGTCACTTTTATTACGGCGCTGAACGAGAACGGCATCAAGCCACATGTGCTGGCCATTGCTAACGGCAGTGCCCACGGCAATACTTATGATGCCGAGGGTAACCTTATCGAGCAGGTGTCTATCGATATCCCACGGACCATGGCTGTGGCAAAGGCTTTGAGGGACCATAACCTGGATGTGAGGATTGCCCAGCACGGTATCACTGGTACGCCCCGCGACCTGATTCACAATTATTTCCCGCACGGGGATGTTGTCAAGGGTAATGTGGCTACGTTCTACCAGAATCTGGTGTGGGACCTGTTCAAGGTGTATGAGCCTGAACTGTACGGTGATATCTGGAACTGGACGCTGGAGAATTACAGGGAGCAGGCCAAGGGTAAGGCTGACAATGAGGTATTCGGAAAGTTCTGCAAGTTTGCTATTAAGCAGTTCTTTGACAGGATCTATGGTGTGGGCGAGGATACGAAGCAGGCCATTACTGCGCTGACGTATGCCGAGACACTGGTGTTCTTAAAGGCGTTCAATGCCGGGGGCACGGCGCAGATTGTCAGGGATTCGATGTGAGGGTAGGGTAGAAGGTTGTTCTCCTGTGCGGACTGAAGTAGAGCTCTAATAGGGGATAATCCGTATTCACTTCAAAAAGCATGGTATTTTGACCGGATTTACAGGATGTTTACGTTGGGGTATATCTTGTCGATTCTATTAATCCTGTCTAATAATTTTTGAATTACCCTTAGATTTGAAGTGGATACGATAATCCTGAAAAAACGCTATATACAGGCCTTGTACATTTATCCGGGGTATACCGCAACTGCAGAAAGATAATTCATGCCCCACTAAAAATATATATATATAGATGCCAGCTTATTTCTTTAGAAACTTGGCGCTAGTGTCGAGTTAACTACAGAATGTATCCAAATATGCTATCAATACGCCTTATAATTCGACACTTTGATGTTGACGTGACACTAGTTGAGAATTTTCGCAGATTCATACATGTTTTATGAATCAATAAAATATGATTTTAAATAAGATTTGGCCCCGGTTTAACCGGGGCGCTTTTTTCTATTAAATATGTGCGAATTAGATTATCCCTTGGTATAGGAATATTCTATTTCACTGTTTGCATTTAATGATATTTAACACTATTGTTTCATAATTAATAAATCGTTGAGTTTTCAAATTTTATTTAAAGAAACTATATTAACATCCTGGCACCATAAATTTTTTATATATTCTGCCTCATTTTTGCCTTTTTCCCCTAAATAAATAAAATAATCATCATTTTTGATATATTTCGGATCTTCAGTATAACTCATGTATTTGATTCCAGAATTTATTTCAAAACTGAAATTTAATAATTTGTCCCATAGCGGAGAATTTTCAATAAATTTGTTTTCATTTTCTAAGAAGTTTTCTTTAATGATATAAATCATTGGTCGTTTATAATAATCTGAAAGATTTATTTTTATATTTTCATGTGGTACTATTTTATCTAAATCTTCGTGCCCGACATAAAATGTCTGGAAATTTACATCATTATACTGATTAAAACAATCATTTATTGCTTCTTGTATCGTTGATTCTTCTAAATGTAAATGGTTTAAGGCCAGATATTCATCAATATATCCGGCTACTAAATCAGCTGAAGAAATAAAGGAATTACATAAATCTCCTTTTAGAACCACATTAACTTTGTTAAAACTGCAAAGTTCACTCCATGCTTTTGTATGTTCACCATTGAAACTATCTAGTTGAACATCTATATTTCTAAATTTTTCATTTATTGAAACTTTCCATGGAGCAATATATGAATAATAATTATTAAGTTCATCTAAAAATTTTAAAGTTTTTATTGTCTTTGTTGGAGATCTACCAACACCGTATTTTTTAATACCATCTGGTAATCGATTAGTATCAAAAGTGGTAAAAACTACATTAATATGTACATCATTCTTAGCTAAAAATATAACAAATAATTTCATACAACTTAGTAAGTCTTTTCTGTTATTTTTGAAACTATTGTTTAAGTCATATGTCTTAATAACTTTTCTGTGTGGCAATAGTGGATAATTGCTAAAAAATTCTAAATAGTTTTCTTTAAAAAC
>JAAXOC010000043.1 GCA_014237145.1 ANME-2 cluster archaeon | reverse complement strand
GCATTCGGCATCACTGTCACAATCGCCTTCACCTTCCGCACAGGGACCACAGTCACGGCACCAGTCAGGTCCTGGCTGAAATACGCTACAGTTTCCAGGTGGCTGTTCACACACATCCCTGCCGGCCGGCCATCCATAGTTGGCTCCGACATCCTGCGCACAGATCAGTCCTGCCTCGCATTCGGCATCACTGTCACAATCGCCTTCACCTTCCGCACAGGGACCACAGTCACGGCACCAGTCAGGTCCTGGCTGAAATACGCTACAGTTTCCAGGAGGCTGCTCACATACATCATAGTTCCAAGGCATGCCATATTGTGCACCAACATCTTGGGCACAGGTCAACCCTGCCTGACACTGGACATCACCATCACAATCACCTTGTCCAGATAGACAGGGGCCACAATCACGGCAATAATCCACGTGGCCCATGGGTAAAGAACATGGCCTATACTTAAACAGATAGTATCCGTCACCTGCAGCATAGCCGACACTGGCGTTTACCATAGATATGGTATTAAGCGTGCTCGAACCTGTCCAATTTGGAAATAGGATGAGAAGATCATCGGCCTCTAAATCTATCGACCAAGTCTGACCATAATTCACTGTCTTATAGATTTTACCCTCAATCTTCCCAAAAGCATTGCGGCCGGCAACCCAACCCTGCCATGTCGTAACCATATCAACATCACTTGGCACAAGCGCCTCTGGAAGAGTCGCTCCTGTCCAAGGCCAAACACCCCCTCCGGGTGGATATCCCGAGTAGTAAATCGTTCCTGTTTGGCCTGAGTTATCCCGGATGCCGACACCATTGCTCATTACGAAGTCAACAGTGTCCATCCATGGTATGTTGGCACTAACATCGTTCCAATTGCCGCCATATTGTGCATCAGAGGCGTAAAGTCGCGAACTACCAAAAATTACTCCCCATCCTCCACCATAAACCATATCATCCGGGTCGACGTAAATGTCCCAAAATGTTTTATTCGTGACAGGACTGGTGATGGGGTTCCAGTTTTGGCCGTAATTTGAGCTGTAGAGAATTGTAGAAATTTCTCCGACTGCCCAAATATAAGAGGGCCATCTTGCTTCAACTCCCCAAATATATCCATGATTACCTGGAAAAGGTCGAGAAGTCCAGTTTGTCCCACCGTTAGTTGTTACTTTAACGCCTTGTATCAAAACTGTCTGAAAATCGGGCCAGCCCGATATTACCCGGGTTTCATCGTATAAGATAAGGCCGAAATTGCCCGTTTCGTCAAAGACTATATCTTTATATTTCATCAAAACAAGGGGGGTAAAAACTTGCGACCAGTTTTTACCGCCATCACTTGTTCGATACACGTAGGTCAACCCATTCGAGGCTTTAGCAATCAGACACCCATGATTCTCAGTCTGGAACTCCAGATCAATTATCTCAATGTCATCTGGATTGGAATAAATTGCTTTAAGCTCCTTAATCTCCTGAACAGTCCAATTGCTGGCCGCATGCGTTATAATTGGCAGTGAAATTAAAAAGAAAAATATTAAATAGATTAGGCCTTTAAGTACTTTCATGTTCCCCCCCTTTTTTTTAAACTCTACCTCCTACACTCGACAGTCAAGAGTTCTTGTAACAGATTGAAATTATTACAAGTAAAAAATTGGCCACGTCATTCCGGTGAAAACCGGAATCCAGTTTTTTTTCAGAGTGTTGCGAGGTCTGGATGCCGGATCAAGTCCGGCATGACGGATGAACTTTGGACTCTTAAGCTCCTACAGTGATTTGTCCTTAATAATTTTCGGCAAACTTATCCACCTTCTGTCCTTTAGGTGGATCGGGATTGCCGATCTATGCTAATTGACTAACCGCTAAAAGTAATTAGAAGCTATGCTTAAAAATATTGCATATACTGGGGATGGAACTCACAAACGAACAATGGAACCGGTTAAAGCCTTTATTTCCATAACGCAAACGAAAGCATGACGGAAGAGGGCGTCCCCAGAAAAATCCCAGGGAAGTGCTCAACATGATTCTTTGGGTGCGGCGCATGGGGCACCCTGGAAAAACCTGCCGCCATGGTATCCCCCGTTCAAACCTGCCATCGCTGGTTCCAGAAATGGGTCCGGCAAGGGGTGTTAAAACAGGTCCTCACTCAACAGGCTGAGAATCTTCACCAACGCGGGGGCATCGATATTCGAGAATCATTTATCGATGGCAGTCTCAACCCTGCAAAAAAAGGGGTCATGGCTATGGGCTGTGGCTTTTCACCCTATGCATGGTTCCGCCACAGCGATTGCAAGAGTCTAACGCTTCAGACCGCGTCCAGAGGTCCTGGATTTCCACGAATTGTTAAACATCAAGTTGCCATCATAGGCAACTCACCTTTCTCAGGATAGCATCTGTGACATTTCCTCTATGGGACACAATGTTTCCCGTCCCTGTTTCACAGACATTTTAGCTTTTTGGATTGGATAGACTGGATGGAACTTCTTTACAAATAAAGCAAAAAATATACCAACATTTGGAACAACCCAAATGCGTCTAATTATATTTCATATCAGATAATTGAGGCAGATAGTCTTGAGAAGCTACTACAATGTGCCAGGAAATATTTTACTTAATGTGAAGTTTCTTACATAAAATATGAGAAAAAATGGGAATAATGATTTTTTTGCAGGCTTCTTTTCGTACTTTGCAACAATGTTTCTGAGGGCCTCTTCGAGTAGGTCGTCAAATGACCTATCAGTATCAATTAGTAAGGGCCAAGCCGTTCAGGCAAGGCCCTCATTATTGCTTCGCTGGATGAAAGGCCATCACACACTACCGTCCATAAACCACTGCGTAGTTGCTACGGTATTCGCCAGATGATCCCGGCCCGTAATTGCCCCCTAAATCGACACACTGATTAGCGTTAAACCATTTTCGGTATACCTTCAGATACGGCTGCGTGCCCAGGGATGTTTGGATTTGATACTGAGAGCGCAATTCCCAGCCGTTTAACCAATTGGGTATCGAGGATGACCGGCTGTCAAAGAGCACATATACCCACCAACTGACCGGATTGGTGAAACGCACATATCCGCTGGCGGCGCTGTTAGTTCTTTCGTCATTGGGCGTTTTGATTAAGGTGCGCCCAACCATCCAACTGGGGACGCCACCGGTGATCGTGTAGCTGCGGTCGGTGTAATAGGATGCGCCAACGTTAACTGTCCCGGTTCCAAACTTGGGATCCAACAAACATGGGGTGCTGGGAGCATAAAAGACAACATAGTTGCTGCGATATTCGCCGGAAGTCCCCGGTCCGTAATTGCCCCCAAAATTGACACAGTCGCCGGCCGAATAAGCGTTCATGAAGACATCCAGATGTCCCTGCGTGCTCAAGGATGTCTGTAAGTCATAGCCGGTATCGGCAAACACGCCGTTCATCCAATCCGGCAGATCGACGCATC
>JAAXOC010000042.1 GCA_014237145.1 ANME-2 cluster archaeon | reverse complement strand
CAATAGAAGTTATAAAAAAGTTCAACAGTAAGGAAATAAGGTTATCTTTCAAAGTCAGGTAATAGAAGTAGAAATACCGGATATCATTATCTCAGGACATTTTGGGAAATTACCAGCAGGACCAAACATTAATGTTTGATTATCGATTTCATATGTTGATGGATGATTTAGACCGATATTTATTATTTCTTTGTATCTTTTCCTACCATAAAGTATATTTAAATTATTTTGAACGATATCTTTTAGCAGGTCTCTTTGTTCTAAATTCATTTTTTCGTTTTGCCAAATATCAAAGAATAATAAATTATTGATTTTTATTAGGTATTCTTTATCGAATCCCGTGGATTCTAGTGACATAAAATAATATCAACAAATTCTTGACATTTAAGATTATCGAAAACCTTTTAGAATGGCAGTAAAACAATAGTAGGTGTAAGTCTGTGTCTATTGAATATTGATTTTAAGCCCCCGCCCCCTTTCCCCTTCATTCTACCAGGGTGCCCGTCCCACTTTGCACAACTTGCCCTTGTTGTGTGGGAGCTGGCAGGCGCTATTGTGTTACCTTGTGGATGCATGGGTGTCCGACGGTCCGGGGGTACGAAGTGAATGTTGTATTACATGTACTCTGGACGTTAATTAGTTTGTCGTTTATAGTCGATAAATTTTGCAGATTCTATCGTGTATATGCGATAAAATCACTTAATGTTTACATACTGAATGAATAGTAATTAAATTGTGCAGACAGTGTCTGCACAATCTCAATGATCAAGTCGCCGCTTACAATATTCAGCAAACATCAATACCCTGCCCCATCCAGCGCATCATTCACCAGCTCGTCAATTCTCGCCAGTCGCTTGTCTGTCCGCCGAACATGCTTATGTTTGACAGAGCCGAATTTCTTGCTTACCGTCGACACCTTACCGAACAGCGGCTTTAAATTCACGGCCTTTACTCGGTACTGCCCGTTCAACTGCCTGACCAGCAGTTCGCTGTCACTATAATGCTCCACATCATCCTTGCAGTAGCGCACCGCCCGCTCCAGTGCCGTAATAAGCGCCCGGTATTCAGCCTCGTTGTTGGTGCTCTTCCCGATTTATTCAGACTTCTCCTTTATGGCATTCAAGTCGGTATCATATATCCCCAGTTCTGTAGTATTCCGACACATTTATGCATAATAAAATTCCATACACCTATCACACTTAAATTATTTAAATAATTATACTGTGATTAATCGAGAAGTTCATAATAATAATGATAATGCTAATAATAAATATTTGATTTTATCAATTAGTGAAAGTTTACATCAATATTGAAATTATGGAGTTATAAAATATGAATAAGAAAATAACATTGTCAACATTGTTTTTTTTCCTGGTGCTTACTACATTAACAGTCGCAGTTACTGCAACTAGTTATGCCGAAACAGAGCCAGAAGATGTGGGAACCGCAACTTCTACTTCTACAGTTCAGCCAACAGAAGAGGCCACTCCTACTATAACTCCTACTGCAACTCCTGATGCAACTGTGGAACCTAAAGAATACCTCATCAGAATCGCTAATTACATGTTCATACCTGTGGGAGACAAGGTAATAAAAGTAGGTGACACCATTCAATGGAGAAATTTCGAAGATACCAAGCAGTCAAGATACCTGGTTAATGAGAATGGCATATGGGAAGAAGAACAATATCTTCCTTATATGCGGTCTGTGAGCTATACATTCAATGAAACCGGTGTATATACTTTCTACCTTAAAGGTAGAGTGGAAAAAAAATTAAATATAACGGTAATTTCAGTGCCGATATCATCACCAGCCCCGGCATTAACACTATATGAGGTGTTAGGGGCAATTGACGCAACCGGAACTACTTTTAAGGCTACATCCATAGATAATCCGGCTGTTCTCTACTATGATCTGGAGGATAGAAATGGATACGGTTCAATTTCCTTTCCATTGTATGATAACTTATCCATACCCAATAGAAAACTGAACTATACAACTATACCCTGGGGGGATAATATTGGATGGGGTGGCAGTAAGTATGCTGTTGTATATAGCAGTTCATCCGAGTGGATCATTACAAAAAAACTTATTGATGAAGATCAGGATGATGATTATTTATTGAGAGTTGGTGAGACTCTGTTTTTACCAGGTGGTTGGAGTATTAAACCTCTTGAGATTGATGTCAATGAATCAGAGGCATGTATGTCAATTAGCAAAGATGGTGTAGAAGTTGATTCTAAGTTCGTGACGGTGGGTGATTATTTTATTAGTGCGACATACCTCGGTGGACCTCAAGAGAGTGAAATTATGAATTTCACTGTTGAGACAGTATTTGCTGGCTTTAATACCAATCTTGTAAAAATAAATAATATCGATCTAATATCAGCAGATATACTGGAAATCAAAAATAACGATACAAACCTGTATGATGGTTATGTTATCAAGACATCCAACAATCAAATAAATATACTGAATGACATTGATATACCCCTTTCAAAAGGAAATGCAAAGAATATTATCAGTGATCTCTTTTTAGTCAGGGTCAATGAAGCTGGGGATATGGCAGGACTAATTAAAAAAATAACAGAACCAGGTATTTATGAGATAGTAGGTGCTACTAATGCCTCAACCGGGACCATGTTAATGGCAATGTCAGCAGACAACCCGGCAGTTCTTTATTATGATCTGGAAGATAAGGTTGGATACGAATCCATTAGACTTCCATTCTACTCCAATTTATCCGTCCCAGTGGGAGAAATGAATTATACTACAATACCATGGGGACAAAATATTGCATGGGGCAGCAGTAAGTATGCTGTTGTATATAGCACTGCATCTGAGTGGATCATTACAAAAAAACTTATTGATGAAGATTCGAATGATGATTATTTTTTGAGAGTTGGTAATACTTTAGTTTTACCAGGCGGTTGGAGTATTACAGCTCTTGAGATTGATGTCGATGGATCAGAGGCATGGATGTCAATTAGCAAAGATGGTGTAGAAGTTGATAATGAGGTCGTGACAGAGGGTGGTTATTTTATATACAAAACAGACCTCGGTGGACCTCAAGAGAGTGAAGTTATGAATTTCACTGTTGAGACAGTATTTGCTGGCATGAACTGCAATCTTGTAAAAATCAATAATATGGATCTTATATCTACAGATGTACTGGATCTGAATAATAACGATGCTACACTATATGACGGTTATATCGTTAAGACATATCCAGATCAGCTAAGTTTAATAAATAATGATGATATCGGACTTTCCGAAGGTACCGTAACAAATATTATTGGCAATCTCTTTGCAGTTAAAGTAAATGAAGCAGGTAATCTCGGTGCACTGGTAAGAGAAGTGAAAGTTGAAGAATATGTATCACCAATTAAATATATCATTAAAGATGGAGTGATTTATGAGGGAGATGGATATCAGATAAATAACTATTTTGTTGAAGTATCAGATATTTTATTATTTTCCGGAGATTTAATGCCGGAAGTAACAATTTATCAGTTAAATTCAGATGGCTCATATGATGAATTAACTACTTCAACAACCTTAGTTGATGATAAAAGGCGTGTGAAATACCAAAATGGCTTAATTGAAATTATTGTGCAAGAAAAGAACTTAACGTCACAATATACAATTGTTGATATTGCCGCATCCGGTTTCACAGTAGAATATAAAAAATATGTGAGTGGAGGAGTTTCAAATGCACAATATTACACTTCTGGTCACTCCCCCTATTCCTACACGATGACACTACTTCAGGGGTGGAATCTTGTTTCAACTCCAATTATACCAGATTATCCAGATGTGGATACGATTTTCGGTAGCAATGAAGATGTGCTAATTCCTGTATATACCTGGAGTACTACCAATAAGCAATATTATGAAGTTAGCGAAATTGAACTGGGGAAAGGCTATTGGGTTCTTGCATTGAATGATACTTATGTAACCTTTAGCGGGACTCCTTACTTAGGATAGGAGCAGGATATGTCAAACACAATGCGCTTCGTCGCTCTTGTATTATTGTCGATCTTTTTCATTGGGTCATCAGTTGCAGAGTGGACTTTGCCCATATATGTAACTTCGCTGTCCTCAAATGATAATGATAATTCCCCACCGCCACCACCTGCTACTTATATACGTATTTTAGGGGTCAACATTAATGCCTCAGATGGGTTTGATAGGGACCTGGATGTTCCAGCCCCACCTCCCCCCCAGGATGATGCCCTTGACGTGTATTTTCCATGCAGCCATGAAGTAGTTAATCGGTTAGCAACAGATATAAAGCCTGATTTAAAAGGTGTTAGCTGGACTATGGAACTTACAGTTCCATCTGCTTCTGTTGTTCGCATGAACTGGAATGTCGAAGCCGTTCCGAAAGATATCCCGGTTATTATGAATACTGGAACTGCGCAGATAAATATGAAATCACAGGATTATACAACATTTGAAACTGGGACATATTCATTAGAAGTTATAACTCAAATTCCCCAAACCCCTAACGGAGGAGGGGGAGGAGCGGGAAGTGGAGGCTCTGGTGAAGCTTTTAAGAATATATTGATTTCAGAAACCAAAAGGGAATATGTGAATAAGGGTTCAATAGTGAGCTACAATTTTGATTTTGAAGGTAATATAGTACAATACCTCAATTTCACTGGTCTAAAAAATTCAGGCAAAATTGCTGCAAAGGTCGAGATATTGAACAACACCTCTACATTGGCAGATAGTGCACCATCGGATATAGTGTATAAGAACCTGAATATCTGGGTTGGAAATCTCGACTGGGCGACCTCAGAGAACATTGCTAACCCCATTATAAATTTCAAAGTAGAGAAGTCCTGGATCATTGATAACAATATCAGTAAGTCCACGATTTCATTGAATCGGTACAGTGATGGAATATGGAATCCACTTGAGACATATAGGATAGGAGAAGATGCAGAGTATTTATACTTTGAGACAAAAGTGCCTGGATTCTCACCCTTTGCAATAACAGGTAAGAAGGCTATGGGAGAATCCGGGGGTGAAGGTATTATTGTAGAGCCAACAGAGACTGCAAAGAAACAACAGGTCCAGGCACCAACTGAAAAGAACGGAATTCCTGCATTTAGTTTATTTGCAGGCGTTTCAGTCTTGTTGATCGTGATGCAAATATTGCGAAAAAATGACTGATAGGGTATATACCCGGTTTACATCAATACCCAGCCCCATCCAGCGCATCATTCACCAGCCCGTCAATCTTTGCCAGCCGCTTGTCTGTCCGCCGAACATGATGGTGTTTGACAGAGCCGAATTTCTTGCTTACCGTCGACACCTTACCGAACAGCGGCTTTAAATTCACGGCCTTTACCCGGTACTGCCCGTTCAACTGCCTGACCAGCAGTTCGCTGTCACTATAATGCTCCACATCATCCTTGCAGTAGCGCGCCGCCCGCTCCAGTGCAGTGACCAGCGCCCGGTATTCAGCCTCGTTGTTGGTGCCCTTCCCGATATATTCAGACTTCTCCTCGATAGCATTCCAGTCCTGGTCATAGATGCCGTATCCAATAGCGGACGGGCCGGGGTTACCCCTTGAGCCCCCGTCAGTTACCAAAAAGATCTTTTTAAATTTTGACATGATCCCTCTCTTAGTATTTGAGCAGCATAAACTTAAACACACACTCCATTATGTATTTGTAGCATAAACAATATTCTCAACATCACTGCCAGGAGGAATGACTACTGGACCTTGAAAAGATCGCACACGAACTCCGCACCTTTGAAGGAATCACACGAAAGAAACCCATAGCAGATATTGTCAACATCTTCGAGACAGTACGCGAAGAATACGGGGACTGTATAGTAGATTTCGGGGACGATGCAGCAGTCCTTGATGCAGGCACCGATGATGTGGTACTGTTCGCAGCCGACGGGATATGGGGTCGGCTCCTGGATGCCAGTCCCTGGTGGGCAGGCTACAGTTCGGTACTGGTCAACGTCAATGACATCTCTGCCATGGGCGGCAGGCCGCTGGGTATGGTCAATGTACTTGCCAGCAGCAAGAAAAAAGCATGTCTGGAACTGCTAAACGGCATCAAAGCAGGCATCTCCAAGTTTGGCATCCCGATGGTGGGCGGACACCTACATCCTGACACACCACATACATCGCTGTCTGTGGCCATTGTGGGCACAGCTAAAAAGGACTGCATTATACGCAGCGATACCGCAAAGACCGGGGATGTGATCATCGTGGCCTACGATATGGAAGGCCAGGTGGGCCCAAATTCTCCGTACAGCTGGGACACCACCACAATGAAGAGCCCTGCCGAAGTCAGGGAGAAATACCTGGTAATGCAGACCATAGGCGAGGCGCATGTCGTCAATTCAGGCAAGGATATCAGCAATCCGGGCACCCTTGGTACACTGGGTATGTTGCTTGAGACCAGTCATAAGGGTGCGGCAGTGGACCTGGAAAAGATACCTGTGCCTGATGGAGTGGACTTTATCCAGTGGCTCAAGATATATCCTGCCACTGGATATATTGTGACAGCCGCACCTGAAAATGCCAGTCGCTGTATCGAACTGTTCGAAGAAGTGGGTATTACCGCCTGCATAATCGGTGAGATCACTGATGATAAATGCCTGACTATGATACACAAAAATGACAGCTACCAGTTGTTTGATTTTAACAGGGATATTATCACAGGTATTACCCTGTAGCTTTGCGGGAGGTGCCGGTAATTCCTGATATTAAAGGTATAGCCAGGTCGACCCTGAAGTTCATTATTGAGGTTTCCCGTTCATCGGCACCTAATGAGTTTGCAGGGTTGATGCGGGCTGAGGAAGGTGTCATCAAGGATGTGATATTCCTGCCCGGCACAGAATCATCACAGGTCAGCGCCGTTTTGAGATTATACATGATGCCCAATCTCAGCATCGCAGGTTCTGTTCACAGTCACCCATCATCCAACACCAACCCTTCAAGGGCCGACCTTGCACTATTTGCCAGGATAGGAGATTACCACATCATTGTTGGTGCACCGTATAATATGCGTTCATGGCGCTGCTATAATGCGAACGGTCATTCCAGGGTGCTGGATGTGCTGGATATCGAGTTCGATGACGACGAAGATTTTGACATCCTCTGACCCACCTGGAACAGATAATACATATATATAATCCGTATAATTCTATATTTGATGCATTCGGTCAGGACATGGTTTGGGATTTTTTCAGTTGATGACGGGAAAATAAATTCCTGTGATCTTTATCCAAAAGATATAAAGGTGCTTGCAGGCCGGTTACAAGAGATGCCTGAGGTACTGGAATGCAATGAGGTCTGCGGGATTGAGATACGCAGCCTGGCAAAGGATTGGGGTTTTATCGCATCGGAAAATGAGTATGATGACCTGTTCCGTCAGGTGAACATAGAATATGCTATGATGCAGGTCACTGCATCAGGATCAGATGAACATATCCTTATCCGGTTCATTGATGCCCTGGATGACCTTGACAAGAACACCAATGCACTATCTGAGAGGTTAAAGGAACTATATGACCTGCATTTTCCAGAACTCAGGTTAAAGGGCGAGCCACTTGCCAGATTCATATCAAAGTATGGTGTCAGGAACGATATTTCAAACTGGAAAATCGAAGATGAAAAGATCCTGGAGCGGGCCAGGAACTCATCAGGAATGGAACTGCCAGTACCATGGGTAACACGTGTAACCGAACTGGCAACCACAGTTGCTGGATTATATGACAACAAGAATCGGATATCACTGGATATCGAGGAATATATGAACAACAACTTACCCAACCTTTCGGCCGTAGCCGGTGCCCACATCGGTGCCAGGCTGCTTGGCATTGTCGGGAGTTCAAAAAAACTTGCCAGTATGCCTTCAAGCACTATCCAGGTATTGGGGGCTGAAAAAGCACTGTTCAAACACTTAAGGGGGAATGCTCCCTCACCCAAACACGGTGTAATATTCCAGCATCCCCTGGTCAGAGAGTCCCCCTGGTGGCTGAGGGGCAAGATCGCAAGGGTACTGGCTGCCAAAATATCAATTGCTGTGCGTATAGATTATTATTCAGGGATATTTGATGAAGATATTGCCAAAGACCTGCAAAGGAAAGTGGATGAGCTGCATAAAAAATATCCCAAACCCAGGAGAAAGAGGAAATAAACCAATTTAAGTATACGAAGACTTTGTACTGTTAGTATGTGGATAGTTATTGCGTGATATATGTGTTTTATGCATCGTCTATATATAAAATTATGATTATGGGGCCTAACACAAAACTATTTTTTTAAAGGAATGTATTTATTGGTGTTTATGACTGCTATAACCACAGAAAAGATTGTTGAAATTCATGATTATATAATTGAAAAATTGGGGGGAGTAGGTGGTATTCTAAATTCAGGAACTATTGATTTCTTGGTATTTGAACTTGACAAGGGAGCCGATAATTTTGAAAAAGCGGCTATTGTTTTGAATGGAATAATAACAAGACACCCTTTTATGGATGGACACAAAAGAACTGCATTTCAAGTTGCAGATATTATTCTAAGAGACGAAGGTTATCATATACATACGGACAAAATTCAAATGTAAAAATTCTTGCTTAAAATTGCAAAATATGATTGCGAGATTGACGATATCAATAAATGGTTAAAAAAAAGATGTATACGACTCAAAAAGAGTAGACAATTACAATTGAGCCAAACGTACCATTAATTCATGATTATGATGCATACTTTCTTTAAGGTGCATTATTTCAGATTTGGTAAGTGCAGTAAAATTATACTCTTCTTCGTTTTTCATCGATTTTTCATTTGAAATTCCCATAGACCTACCTCCACGATTTTTTTTCAAACATTATTTGTATATATAATGTACTTTTTACACATTGTGTATATTGTGTATACATGTATCTATACAAACTATTCTATATGTTTGTTTCATGCACCCTTTGTTGATGCCCTGCTTTTCTAAAACGAAGTCGTTTTCTCACTTCAAGCAAGCATCAACAAACCTAATTGGGAACTCCTGGTAAGAAGTTGCATGCAAGTGGGAATAAACAGCCAGTGTATTTCCTGACATCAAGCCGTCATACATCTCTTTTATCCCTGTGCTCTTTCTCAGTTTAATCCCGAACTTTGCATTATCGGATATTATCAAAAGATTAATGATTAGAGAAAAAAATTAGAGAAAAATTAACGTTGATATATTGTTGAATCAGCGTTAATCGATATCTTTTTTTTTAAAATTAAAATGAAAAGAAGAATGTTTTATCTTCTCATCAATAGACATATAACTGTCAAAAGTCCTCCCAGTGCGAATACCACTCCGAATCCGGGTAATCCTTCGCTATCATCTCCGGATGCTTCTTCAGTGTGTGTATCTTTAATAGATACTTCTTCGGTAGATGCTTCTTCAACAGATGTTTTTTCAGTTGCAGATTCTGTCGACTCTGTTTCAGTAACCTCTTCAGCTTCAAGTGCAAGGACTAATGAATATTCTTTATCAGAAGATATCAACCGCTTATTTATCTCAAGATAAATATCCTGTGAAATGGATGAATTATACGATGTTCTGACTATCGCTCCATTATTAGCAGATATTTCTTCTGATGCTTTTACTCTATCCTGGTCATATATTATAACCTTAAACTTAGCATAACCTTTTGGAGTTATTGTAACATCCAGATTCTCACCGCTTTGCATAGATATTACATATATATCCTTGTCATCATCTCCATCATCTATTTCCAAATAGCCTTTATAATCTCCCGGAGTGATCTCAAGAGCAGTATCAAAAATATTTCCCGCATCTGTCTGGCTGTCTGCATCAAAACAATCCTCTATTGAGATATCCAGTGTGTACGAATACGGATCATCAGTAGTCCTTATTTCTTCCTGTATCTTCAAATAGAAAATATTTGAAGACTTTATAGAACTTGTTGTCCTGAAGACAGTTAATGTTCCAATTTCATCAGGAATCAAATGCTCTTTATCGAGCATTAATTGCTGATTTTCTTCATCATATAATGATAATTCCATTTTTCTATTAGCTGAACCGGACTCTACCGCAGGGATACCTGCCTTAATTATAAGCTTTTGCCCTGGTGTAATATTGATTATCTTATAATAATCCGGATTATCTTTTGAAATAGTACAGTCATAACTGACAGGTTCAATTTGAACTGCATTATTGAAACTATCTCCACCTTCCAGCAGGGATTCATCTGCACTGGCAATTACTAATGACCCAATAAGGAATATCCCTATCAATATCAATATACCAGGTTTGAACATTTCTATTGTTTTCATATATACCACATTTTATTTTTTGTATTATATAAATTACATAACATATGTACAAAATTATAATACAATTTTCTTATGATTAAATTTCTTCAATTCAATTGTTTATATATATTTCGTTTTGTGGAGACCGTTACATTACATGTTGGTATGATTTTTCCTTTGCATACTTTACAAGTAATGACATGAAAAATCTATTACAATTAGTGTGAAAAATCGCAAAGCTGCGCTTCATGAGTTGTGCGTTCATGCTTTGATCAGAATAGTTGCCAGTAGTACCAATAATGATAAATTGTATTCACCAACACGAATTGTAACGGTCTCGTTTTGTGTGGTTGTTACATCTTATCCCTGGGTAAAAATGTAATGGATGAACTATTATGATCAGGCCGATGACCTGACGAAAAACAAAAACGAATATCAAAAGCAGGATGTTTCGGACTTGTAGTCCAGGGTGTGTCACTTCAAGCAAGTATCCACAAACCTGATCGGGAACTCCTGGTAAGAAGCTGCATGCAAATGGGAATAAACAGCCAGTGTATTTCCTGACATCAAGCCATCATACATCTCTTTTATCCCTGTGCCCCTTGTCAGTTTAATCCCGAACTTTGCATTCTCCGGCAGGTCGATGATCTCTGAATGATGGAACTCATGCCCCATGAACATGTTATCTTTATTGCCTGCCGGAGTATCCTCAATAAAACTGCCATGGCTGTAACTTACCACCCTGGTATGCCCCATCAATGTCTTGCCTGGCAGTGCGCCCACCATCTGGTGTTCCCCTTCAGGCATATCTGCACTGCGGTAGGACGATGATTTGATCTTTCCAGTGATGAGTGCCTGGGTCAGGTACATAAGCCCCCCGCATTCTGCAAAGATAGGAAGACCTGATCCGGACATCTCTTTGATGTCGTCTCGCATTTCCTCGTTGGCAGCCAGTTCGGGTGCAAATAATTCGGGGTATCCCCCACCAATATACATGCCGTCCACATAAGGCGGGTGTGCATCGTTCACCGGACTGAAATATTCCAGTTTTGCACCTGCCATCTCAAGCAGGTCCAGGTTGTCCCGGTAATAGAAATTGAATGCTTCATCCAGCGCTACACCAATAACCGGTTTTTCAGCTATCGGTCTGGGAATGAATACACGGGATTCGGGCTTCTCAAGCGGTATTGCGCACCCGGCAATGTCGATCAGCGTATCGATCTCGATCCCTTCCCTGATGATATCCCTTATCCCGTTTATGCGCTGGTCAAAATCATCCAGTTTGCGCCGCCCCTCCATTACAGGGATAAGCCCCAGGTGACGCATACTTATATTCATGGATTCATCGCGTTTTACCTCACCAATGACCGGGGTCTCTGTGTATGTCTCTATAGCCTCCCTGGCCTTACGCGAGTGCCTGACCCCACCGATATTGTTCAGTATTACGCCTGCAATATTGACCTCAGGGTCAAAGGACTTGTATCCCATTACCAGTGCGGCCGCACTGCGGGTAATACTGCGGGCATTGATGACCAGGATAACAGGACAGTCCAGTATCTTAGCTATCTGTGCAGTACTTCCAATATCATTTAAGCCCTCCAGTCCTTCATACAGCCCCCTTACCCCTTCGATAACAGCAATGTCCGCACCGCCTTCATAGTCGATGCCGTGATGAAACACTTCCAGTACTATGTTCCTGGACATGAGGTGCCCGTCCAGGTTGCGGCTGGGACGGCCCGAGACCTCTGTATGGTAGCTGGGGTCGATATAGTCCAGCCCAACCTTGAAAGGCTGTACGCGCATTCCCCTATGACTCAGTACCGATATCAGGCCGGTGGAGATGGTGGTCTTACCGCTGGATGAGCGATCACCTGCTATAAGTATGCGGGGAATGTCCACTAATTCCCTGCTCTGTTCCGGGTCATTCATATAATAGGTCAAGAGACTCTGAAACTATAAATTAATATTTGTTGGGGCTATTTAGAACGTATGAAACTGGCTGCACTTACATCTGGCGGGAAGGATTCTATTTATGCTATACAGCTTGCGATCCGGGAAGGGCATGAGATAACCGACCTTGTGACAATTGAACCGGATAGGGATGATTCCTACATGTTCCATTCTGCAAATATCCATATGGTTGACCTGATATCCAGGTCGGCTGGCATCCCGCTGACTACACGAACCACCCGGGGCTTAAAAGAGAAAGAACTGGAAGACCTGGAAATAGCTTTAGGGCATCTGGATGTTGAAGGGGTAGTGGTGGGGGCTATCGAATCCGAATACCAGGCCAGCCGTGTCAGGCGTATATGCAATACACTGGGTATTGAGATGGTGGCACCACTATGGCACATTGAACCGGAACTGTTGATAAGGGATATGGTCCGGGTCATGGATATTATGATAGTGCATGTGTCTGCCATGGGCCTGGATAAAGAATGGCTGGGCAGGACCATTGATAGTACTGCGATTGGTGCGCTACTCGACCTTAACCGGCGATATGGGATACATATCTGCGGTGAGGGTGGTGAGTATGAAACGCTTGTACTGGATGCTCCATTATACAGGTCAAGGATCGAGATACTTGACGCCGGGATTATGTGGGAGGGGGACAGGGGTATATACCAGGTGAAGGATGCACGACTTATGAGTAAATGAGGTGGCTTTCTAATTTATTCTGGATAAATGGATCGTGGCTAAAAAAATTCACCGCAGAGGTGTATTGTTTTTCTCTGCATGCTTCTGCGCTCTCTACGGTTTTTTTGAATAGTCCCAGTAAATAATATAAAGTCTTGTAAATGAGAGACATATTTCTATATCTGTGAAAAATAGTAAATGGCAGGATTGGATAGCTATTAAAAATTAAAGGTAAGCTCTTCCATTTCCTACCCTTATAATTCGAATTTATTGTAATATATCTACTAGTATATTTATATATATATATATATAAATATACTACATTCATTATAATCGATTTATTATTATTTCTTTCGCCCCATCCAACCAGTACCTTTGCAGGTTCTGCAAGGGGCTCCAATCATCAAATAACCTCTGCCTTTACAGAATTGGCATTGTACCGGAGGTTCTGCTACCATGAAAGTCTTATTCCCTTTACAGGCAATGCATGTCTTACCCTCTGATTCTCCGGTACCACCACAATATCCACAAGGTTCTTCAACATAAGTTTTCTCAGCCATATTTATCATCTCACCAAGATTCATTAATACTTGACACATTTATCATGGTTTATTATTACTTATATATTTGTGGTATTGATTTCCATCGATTAACGCATTTTCTTGAGCAAGTTCTCAGATGTTTTCCATGAATGCCTGGCAATATCCGGAAGACTTCCATGTTCCTTTATCCACTTTTCCATGAATTTTCTTGTTTTCGGATCTGACGGATATCCGCTGCCCAGCGGCAAACCAATCTTTTTTTCAATCTCCCTCACACACCTGTCCCTTCTGACTTTGGCAAGAATGGAAGCAGCCGATACAATGGGAAAAAGGTCATCTGCCTTATGTTTTGCTATGATCTCAATGGAAGCCTTGTGTTTTTTACTTACATTCTCCCCAAATCGCTCTTCATTAACATCAGAGGCATCCAGATAAGCCTTTTGTGGGCCAAGCTGGTCCAGTACTTTAGCGTGGCATATTACCATTATCTGGTTCATGTTCATTATCTTCCTGAACTCGTCGATCTGCCGGGCACTTACATCAAGGATGTAATAGTCATCAACAAGCTCCCTTATCTTTGATGCAAGGTAATTCCTTCGCATAGGGGAAAGGACTTTTGAGTCCTTTACTCCAAGTTTTTTAAGTTCAGGTAGCTTGCTCTCCTCAATTACTATTCCTGCAACTATCATAGGACCTAAAACAGGTCCTTTTCCAGCCTCATCCACACCAGCTACAAGCATATTATCTATTCCTGAATGTAACACATTCGATTGAAGTGATTATATTTGAATGCTTTTAGTAAAAATATAATCATATTTAGTATATATTAATAGTGTAGAATTGCGAAAGCGTTTAATAATATTGAATAAATTTAGAGCCAAACCTTGGTCAAATGATAAAATATAATCAACTATTCCCATATGTATTATATTTTCTACTACATAATAGAATATAAAAAACAAATAGAAAAAAATAATAAATGATTTTTAATAAATTAATATATTTACTTAGTACTATAGTGGGAAATTGAATTTTAGAATATTTAAGGTTTATTGTAAATATACCTGACCAAATAAAGGAGAGCATACCCCCAATGGTTATTAAAAAAGGCAAATTTACCATAGAAGGTCTGGAAAACGTCCAGATAAACATAGACAAGGTAACATCTTCTGATGAAGAAAAAGAAGAGCCACAAGGTCCAACTCCTGCACCCGATATACATGAACTGCGGGATTGGGATATGAGGCTGCTTAAGCGGTACGAACCCGTTTATTCGCCTATTTGCGATCTGTGCTGTTACTGTACCTATGGCAAGTGTGACCTGACAGGCAACAAGGAAGGTGCTTGCGGTATCAACATGGAAGCCCACCAGGCCCGCGAAGCCATGCTAAGGACCTTGACAGGTGCAGCCGCCCACGCGGGCCACGGCAGACACTTGCTGAACCATCTTATCAAGCGTTTTGGAGCTGACCATCCTATCGATGTGGGGCCCAGTGACATAAAAGCACCGGTCACCCAGACTGTATTGGGTATTAAACCGGAGACCATTGGTGATTTCGTTCCTGTACTGGACTATGTGGAAGAGCAGATAACACAACTGCTGGCTACAACCCATATTGGCCAGGAAGGGAGTGCCATAGATTTTGAATCCAAAGCCCTGCATGCAGGTATGGTAGACCATGTTGGCATGGAAGTATCTGATATTATCCAGATATCCTGCCTGGATATGCCAAAAAGCCAGGCCGATGCTCCACTGGTCGATGTGGGTATGGGTATAATTGATTCCACCAAACCAGTGCTTTTATGTATAGGCCATAATGTGGCTGCTGTCACATATATTATGGACTATATGGATGAGCATGACCTGTTTGACAAGATAGAATTAGCTGCCATTTGCTGCACGGCACATGACATGACCCGGGTCAATCCCAAGGCAAAGGTAGTGGGGTCTTTGTCAAAACAGCTTAAATACATCCGCTCAGGCATCCCTGACCTGATAATTGTGGATGAACAATGTATCAGGGCCGATATGATGCGGGAAACCAGTAAACTTCATATTCCGGTCATTGCTACCAATGATAAGGTTATGTACGGTCTGCCTGACAGGAGCAAAGATGATATTGATGACATTATCCGTGACCTTGCATCAGGTGACCAGCCCGGTGTCTTATTGTTCGACTATGATAAGGTCGGTGAACTGGCCCCGAAACTTGTCATGAAGATGGCACCGATACGCAAGGAAAAAGGTATTACTGCCCTGCCCAGTGATGATGAGTTCAAAAAACTGGCCTCAAGCTGCACCCAGTGTGGTGCATGTGTGATCGGCTGCCCACAAGGACTTGAAATTGATAAAGCAATGGAGGCTGCAGTAGAAGGCAACCTGACACTGTTCGAGGAATTGCATGATAAATGTATAGGCTGCGGACGGTGCGATGTTGAATGTCCTAAGAACATTCCGGTACTGGATGTGATAGAGAAAGCGTCCCAGAAAGTCATCCGTGAAGAGAAAGGAAAGCTCAGGACTGGCCGGGGCCAGGTAGGAGACCCTGAGATCAGGGAAGAGGGTGTCAACCTTGTACTCGGGACCACACCCGGTGTAGTGGCTATCATTGGCTGCCCAAACTATCCCGACGGTAGCCGCGATGTATATGAAATTGCCGAGGAGATGTTGCAGCGGAGTTATATTGTCGTTACTTCAGGCTGCAGTGCCATGGATATTGGCATGTTCAAAGATGACGAGGGTAAGACCCTGTATGAGCGATACGGAGGGGGTTTCCTCAAAGGTAACCTGCTAAATACCGGTTCATGTGTTTCAAACGCCCACATAACAGCCACTACTATCAAGGTAGCTGCCATATTTGCCAGGCGTGATATTACCGGCAACTTTGAAGAGATCGCAGATTATGTGATGAACAGGATAGGAGCCGTGGGCCTGGCATGGGGTGGATCTACACAGAAGGCACTTTCCATCGGTACAGGCTGTAACCGTCTTGGTATACCTGTAGTATTGGGACCCCACGGACCCAAATACAGGCGGGCATACCCGGGCAAGGCTTATGATAAGGATAAATGGAACATCTTGGATGCCAGGAACGGTTCAGTGCATAATGTCGAACCTGCACCCGAACATCTGTTGATATCAGCAGAAAATAAAGCAGAGCTCATGCCCCTGCTGGCTAAACTCTGCTTCAGGCCCGGTGACAATAACCTGGGACGCATGCTCAAGCTGACCCATTACAACGACCTGAGCGAACAGTCTCTGGACGTGCTGCCTGATGACTGGCATATTTATGTGAGAAGTGAAGCTGACCTGCCCCTGGCAAAGAGGGAGAAGCTGCTTAAGATACTGGAAGAGGAACATGGCTGGAAGATCGACTGGGACAGGAAAAAAATACTTGAAGGTCCTGCAAGGAAGGTTGACATTTCCTTCCAGCCCACAAATGTACCCCGGCTGTGCAAGGGGGCGGTCGAATAATGGCAGCTAAGGAATTGGATACCACCAGAAATGCAGTACCCTTTGACAAGGCTAATATTCCCGGACCAAAGATGGCAAAAGCCGTTAAAGCAGAGGTGGCAGGTAAGTTTATTTCAAAGGCAAAGCGTCCGCTGCTCATCGTGGGGACAGCGGCTGGTGATGATGGTGTCATTGAAATTGTCAGGACCATGGCTGGAAAAGGCATACCTGTGGCTGCTACGGGAAGTAGCTTGAAGCGGTTGAAAGAGGAAGGCATTGATGCCACCTACGTCAACCTGCATGCACTGGTCTCATACCTGAAAGACCCTGACTGGAAGGGTTTTGATGGCAAAGGTGGATATGATACAACCATATTCCTCGGGCATACGTACTACTATGCCAGCCAGTTGATGTCCACGTTAAAGAATTTTACAAAAATTAAGGTAATCTCTATTGACAGGCACTATCATCCAAATGCCGGGCAATCATTCGGCAACCTTAAACCGGATGATTTTATCAAGGCACTGGATGTGGTTGTAGCACAATTATAACGAATTACAGAGAATTACTGGCAAGGAAGATCAATAATAAAAAAATGTGAGGATTTTATAATGGCAGATGAATTCCCGTTTGAAATATCCCCTATGTTCGAAGGTGAAAGGGTCCGTAAAGATGATATGTATGTTGAACTGGCTGGTCCGAAATCCAAAGGGTTCGAACTGGTAAATGCAGTGGAAACAGATGAGATCGAGGATGGTAAATTCACGCTTATCGGTCCTGACATCTCTGATATGGAAGAAGGAGGGCGTTATCCACTGGCTATGATATACCGTATTGCAGGAGAACTGGTGGAACCTGACCTGGAAGCTATTGTTGAAAGACGCAACCATGATTTCCAGAATTACATCCAGGGTGTTATGCACTTGAACCAGCGGTATGATGTATGGCTCAGGATCAACAAGGATTCCATCGCGAAAGGTCTCAATTCCTTTGAAGATATTGCAAAGGCTACCATGATGCTGTTCACGAATGAACTGCCATTTATAGAGAAGATCGAGGCCACATATATCACTGACATGGAGAAGGTAGAAGAGGAACTGGCAAAGGCAATGGAAAGATATGCTGCCAGGGACGAGAGGACACGCAACCTCCATGATGAGGACGTGGATACTTTCTACGGCTGCAGCCTGTGCCAGAGTTTCGCACCGACCAGTGTATGTGTGATAACTCCAGACAGGATCGCACTGTGTGGTGCAATCAACTGGTTCGACGGCAGGGCAGCAGCAAAGGTGGACCCTGAAGGCCCCCAGTTCCCGATTGAAAAAGGCGAACTACTGGACGAAATTGGCGGTGAGTATTCAGGTGTCAACGAGGTCGCTCAGAAACTCTCTGGCGGCGAATACAACAGGATCAAGATTCATAGTTTCTTTGAGTTTCCCCATACCTCATGCGGATGTTTTGAGGTTGTAGGATTCTATATGCCGGAAGTTGATGGTATCGGCTGGGTTGACCGGGATTACACTGGCATGGCCCCTAACGGGCTTGCCTTCAGTACGATGGCTGGCCAGACCGGCGGCGGTAAACAGGTTATTGGCTTTTTGGGTGTTGGGGTCAACTATTTCCGCTCACCAAAGTTCATCCAGGCGGATGGCGGTTGGAACAGAGTGGTCTGGATGCCAAAAATCCTCAAGGATAAGGTACTGGCTGATATCCCTGCAGAGATCGTTGACAAAGTGGCTACAGAAGAGGATGCACAGGACCTGGATACCTTGAAGGAATTCCTCAAAGAGAAAGATCATCCTGTGGTTAAGAACTGGGGTGCTGATGAGGATGAAGAAGTGGATGAAGAATCAACTGGAACTTCAACAGCTATGCCGGTATTTGGCATGCCTGATCCTGCCATGCTGCAGAACATCCCGCCGATGACCGGCGGTGGTAGCGGTGGTATAAAAATTACCCTGAAGAATGCCAAGGTCTCAATCGACAAGATCATACTGAGCAGTAAGAAATAACTTTCCAGAGGCAGTGCCTTGAAAGTCGTAGCAATTACCGGGAAGGGAGGTACAGGCAAGACTGCTGTAGCAGCCATGCTCATCCGTTGGCTGGTGAACAGGGATGCAACCATCCTGGCCATTGACGCTGACCCTGACTCCAATCTGCCAGAGGCGCTGGGGGATGTGGTTGGACAAACCCTGGCAGACCAGCGGGAGTTCCTGCTTGAGGAGCGGGATAATCTGCCGCCGGATACTGATAAGGAACTGTTGCTGGAGTCCAGGATATACAGTGTACTTGCCGAGCAACATGGGTATGACCTGCTGGTGATGGGCAGGCCCGAAGGCAGTGGATGTTATTGCTTTACCAACAACTTGCTGCGCAACATAATGGACCGGATCATGAAGAACTATGACCTGGTGATCATTGATACAGCAGCTGGCCTGGAACACCTGAGCCGTGGAATTATCCGGGATGTTGACGAACTTGTTGTAGTGACTGACGGTTCCAGGCGGGGGCTTAAGACTGCTGAGCGGATACGGGACCTTGAAAAGGAACTGGACCTGAAGGTACGGCATATGTATGTGATACTCAATAAGGTGACACCGCAAAACCGTGAGCGGCTTAATAAATATGCACAGGAATTAGGGCTTAAGGTTGCAGGTATGGTACCATTTGATGAGGATATTGCCAGATTCGACCTGGATGGAAAGGCACTAAGTGAACTGCCTGCGACATCACCTGCGGTGATTGAAATGGAAAACATTATTATGAAATTGGGGATTTAAGAGAACAGATCTACAATTATTTGAAGACATGCGATGAAATAAGGTGGAATCACAATGGCAAAAAAGATCAAGTTATCTGAACTGGGCAGCCTGTTCAATGATATGGACGTGGAATCCCTGGAAGGTGTGACCATTGAAGGTGAAATTGAACTTGAAATGGATGCCGGTAGCGGGCTTGATCCACAACTGGCATATATGCTGGGACATGAAACAGCCCGGATAGCCGAACACTTGAAAAACATATCAAAATTCATGCGATGAAATAAGGTGGAATCACAATGGCAAAAAATATCAAGTTATCTGAACTGGGCAGCCTGTTCAATGATATGGACGTTGAATCCCTGGAAGGTGTGACCATTGAAGGTGACATTGAACTGGATATGGATATCGGTGGCGGGCTTGATCCACAACTGGCATATATGCTGGGACATGAAACGGCCCAGATCGCCCAACACTTGATAAACATATCACGATTATTAGGTTACCCTGTGGACCAGTTGTTCGGGTCAATGGCCCAGGCAGCAGTTCCGGGTCTGACCAGGCCCGGGCAATTGCTGCCATCTAAATTCGAAGTTAATAAAATCGAAGAGTGGAAAAATCCCATACAGGAAGTAATACTGGGTGCCACATCCTCAGACGGTGGTACCAGGAAGAGTACGATCACACTGGGCGGTGAGAACGCGCTGCCCTATTATTTTGACAGTCCCATGCCGCACCGCAACCACATCACTATGGATGTGTTTGATATGCCTATCGGGATGGCAAAGGCTGTGAAGGTCAATTATGAGGATGTGATCGAGAGCCCGGCAGAATGGGCCAAAAAGGTGGTAAATGATTTTGGTGCCGACATGGTGACCATCCACCTTATCAGTACAGACCCCGGTATCAAGGATACATCTCCCAGGGAAGCTGCCGAGACCGTGGCTGATGTGTTGCAGGCTGTGGATGTACCGATCGTTATCGGCGGCAGCGGCAACCCTGAAAAAGACCCCGAAGTGCTGGAGAAGGCCGCTGAAGTGGCTGAGGGCGAGCGTGTACTACTGGCCAGTGCAAGCCTGAACCTTGATTATGAACGTATTGCAAAGGCTGCCACTGATTACGGGCATGTGGTGCTCTCATGGACCCAGCTTGAGATAAATGCCCAGAAGGAGTTGAACCGCAAACTGATGAAGCAGTGCAATGTAAAGCGTGAGGATATTGTCATGGACCCCACAACCGCTGCACTGGGATACGGCCTGGATTATGCTTATACTAACATGGAGCGAATACGCCTGGCAGGTCTTATCGGAGACGAGGAACTGTCATTTCCCATGAGCAGCGGTACTACCAATGCATGGGGTGCCAGGGAAGCCTGGATGGTAGGTTCCCCGCTTAAGGAAGACAGCGACTGGGGACCCAGGGAATACAGGGGTCCGATCTGGGAGATAGTGACCGGCCTGACCCTTTCACTGGCAGGCAACGATTTGTTCATGATGATGCATCCCGGTTCGGTAGCTGTGCTAAAGGAGATTACCCAGAGCCTGCACGGTTCACTTGAGAGGGATGCAGTGGATATATCCGACTGGGTCACGGCGGAGGTGTGAAAATGAAAGTCAACAGCCCACTTGAAGTTTATAAGTTCCTGCCCCAGACCAATTGCGGTGATTGCGGTGAAGCCACTTGCATGGCTTTTGCATCCCACATGATCGACCGTTCATTAAAACTGGAAGACTGCCCGCCTCTGCTTGAGGATAAGTTCAGGAAAAAGTACCTGAAGCTGGCAGAACTGCTGGCACCTGAGATAAGGGAAGTGATGATAGGTACCGGCGAACACACTGTGTCTGTGGGCGGCGATGATATACTGTACCGTCACCAGCTTACATTCTTTAACCAGCCTGCACTTGCTGTGGATGTGTGGGATACTATGAGCGAGGATGAACTGGTAGAACGGATCAAGTTCATTAATGAGTATAAAAAATTCTATGTTGGCAGGTTCCTGAAACTTGACATGGTTGCTATTCGCAGTACTTCCGGCGACCCTGACAAGTTCAAACAGGCTGTTACTATTGCGGCCGGGAACACTGAACTGCCGCTGATCCTGTGCAGCCTGGACCCAAAGGTGCTGAAAAGCGGCCTGGAAGTAGTGGCTGACAAAAAGCCTATGCTGTATGCTGCCACAAAGGATAACTGGCAGGATGTGGCCGATCTGGTTATGGAGTATGATGTACCACTGGTACTGTTCTCTCCTGACGACCTTGATACTTTAAAGAGCCTGGCTGCCACGTTTTTGGAGATGGGACGTGAGGATCTGGTACTTGACCCTGGCACAAATCCACAGGGTAAGTCGTTACGGGAATCATTTGAGAATTTCCTTATGATAAGGCGTGCCGGAATCAGGGAAGGACAGCGTGATATTGCTTTCCCGCTGCTGGCAGTGCCTATGACGGCATACCTTGCCAATGACGACCCTGTTTCTGCCAGTTACTGGGAGACTGTCCTGGCTTCGGTGTTCACGGTGCGTTACGGTGATATCATGATAGTACACAGCATCGAGCCTTATGCCCTGCTGCCAGAGCTGCATATCAGGGATACTATTTACACTGACCCGAGGACGCCTGTAAAAGTAGACCCAAAGGTGTATGAGGTGGGTTCGCCTGACAAGGATTCTCCTGTATTTGTGACAACCAACTTCGCACTGACGTATTATACTGTAGAGAGTGATCTGGCCAGTAGCGGTATTGACTGTTACCTGCTGGCTACCGATACTGACGGCCTTGGTGTGGAGGCTGCGGTGGCAGGCGGGCAGATGACAGGGCAGAAAGTGTCTGATGAGTTCAAGAGGCTTGGTTTCGATTTCAGTGAAATGACCGCTCACAATACGGTCATTCTTCCGGGACTGGCTGCACGCCTGCAGGGCGATATGGAGGATGCCAGTGGACTGAAGGTGAAGATCAGACCGCCTGACAGCGGACGGATAGCGGGATGGATGCAGAATCACTGGCCTCCCGAGTGAGAGGATGGAGATATCCAATGGGAAGAAGGTTGATGAGATAAAGTTTATATTGAATTGGCTGTTTGAGATAAGATGATGAGTATTTTCGATAGGTTGTTTGGAAAGACCGCTGAAGAATGGTTTGAGTTAGGGCTTAAAGAAAAAAACTCAGAGAAGAAAGTGAAATATTACACGAAAGCATTGAAGATAGACCCAGAGTATGCTGCCGCGTGGATGCACAAAGGTAATGCTCTTGATCATTTGAAAAAATATGATAAGGCGATAAGGTGTTATGATCAAGCTCTTGGAATAGACCCAGAGTATGCTGCTGCTTGGAGGTGCAAAGGCAATACTCTTGATCATTTGAAAAAATATGATAAGGCGATAAGGTGTTATGATCAAGCTCTTGGAATAGACCCAAAGGATGCTTATGTGTGGATGTGCAAAGGCGGTACTCTTGATAATTTGAAAAAATATAATGAGGCGATAAGGTGTTATAATCAAGCTCTTGAAATAGACCCAAAGGATGCTTATGTGTGGAATCGAAAGGGTTTAAGTTTTTTAAGTTTAAAAAGATATGGGGAGGTAGTAATGTGTTATGACAAAGCTCTTGAAATAGACCCAAAGAATTCTTTTACGTGGAATTTAAAAAGCTTTGTCCTTAGTTCGGCGGAAAATATTTCGATTGAAATGGAAATGGGAGGGATAGCGTGTACTAAAAAAGCTATCAAGCATATGGACTTAAGTAAAATAAGCCCAGAAGCTGCAACATGGTATAAGAAAGGCAATGCTCTTCGCCATTTAGGAGACTACGAGGGAGCGGTAAAGTGTTTTGATAAAGCTCTTAAAATAGACCCAAAGGATGATGCTACATGGTATGTCAAAGGCGACGCCCTCCGTCATTTAGGAAAGTATGAGGAAGCGATAAGGTGTTTTGATAAAGCTCTCAAAATAGATCCAGAGGATGCTTTTGTGTGGAAGAGCAAAGGCAACGTCTTCAATCATATGGGAAAATATGAGGAAACAATAAGGTGTTATGATAAAGCTCTAAGATCGTACTCATTTGATGCTGATGCGTGGCATGTCAAAGGCGATGCCCTTCGTCATTCAGGAAAGCACGAGGAAGCGCTAATGTGTTATAACAAAGCCCTCGAAATAGACCCGAGTTGTGAGAAGGCAAAACAAAATAAAAAAAAATGCAATAATTGAACAGCTAAAATGGGGTACGATCTATTGAACTCCTTCCAGCTAAACAAATATGCTCAGTTTATTCTTGAATATCTACCTCTATCTTGATGAATAATTTGACAATGTACCTCTGAAAAAACGTGATCTAAGGGTGAATTTGATCCAGATCCCCTTCTACTGATAGGTATAGCCTTTTCAATGATTTCTTTCATATAATTTAAATATATTTATTCAGTGGTTCGTATTTTAGACATTTTATGCTTTCTGTATACCTGATGTAAGACTAAAAACTCAATAAATAAGATCAAAAAAATGCAGTGAGAGACAAAACGGGAATTGCTGTCGCTCATGCAGTTACCTCAAGAGCAACAAGGCTGAAAGAGTTCATCTTTTCAATTGCCTCTCCGCTTTCGAGGATATCTTCTAAATGCAGGCAAATAGCATCTTTTATATTTTCAAGAGTTTCTTCATAAGTATCCCCCTGGGAGTAACAGCCCTGCAATGCCGGGCACATTGCAAAATAGCCATATTCGTCTTTTTCTATTACAACAGGGAGCGTATATTTTTCCATTATTAAAATCTCCTTGAAGATTATTGATTTGGAAAGTATTTAATGATTACATTGACCCCTGTAATATCAAAGTCTTCGCCGGCTGTTCACCCATACCGCCAATAGCTCACTCATACCCCACCTTGCCCATCTTCCCAAACTCATATTCTGTGGCCCGCTCTCAATGAAATGCCTGCCTTATATGTGCAGACCGGTACCACTCTCATTTTTATTAAAATCGGGATGCGCCTAAAATTGCCAACATTGGTAATTTTCACACAATGCGGTTATTGATTTGATCGGACTAAAACTCTATGCTATAGTCTGCATTTCATCTTCTATCGGATACGGTGGAGTAGTCATGTGTGTTTCAGTGTGCAAGCCATCGAACGGCTTTCAGTCCATCTTCTGTGATTGTGACTCTGTAGGATGGAGTGCCTGATGCACTCTCTTCCGAAGTGACATCATCGATCCTGATAAGTCCGATTGTGTGAAGGAATGCGCAGTTTTTCTTGACTGTTGTGTTGTTGGCTTTTACTTTTTTCGACAGTAAATAGAATGAATAGACCTTTCCATCACTCAACTGCTTTAAAATTTTAATCTTTATCTCATCGTTGATATTCAGTTCCATCTAACATATAAAGAATGGGACAAACATCTTTATATAGAATAATTGTACATTTGCGGTAGTAATAACGTGGATACGTTAGCAATCAGTAGGATGAAATAAGCATAAAGGGATATATAATAGGCGAGACCATAGTGGCTGGTGAGTATAGATACGCAGAGGTATAATCATGGCGAAAATAAAATGTGATATATGTGGAAAAGGCGATAGAGACGTAGGATGGCCCGGAACAAAGATATGCCCGCACTGCGGAGCATTTGCGTGCAGTGATTGTGGAAAGGGCAGATCAACATGCCCCAAGTGTCATAAGTCGTATTAATCCAAAAATTCGACGGCAGGCCAGTTTTAACGGATAATTTTGTAAAAAATTCTTAAAATACATCAACCAGTAATACATTTCATCCGTATGGAGTAATATTATGGGTTTATTTAAAACGAAGGAAAAAGAAAAGACTGCGAATGAGTGGTTTTTATTAGGAGCTAACGCGAAAGATCCTGAGACTCGGGTGGAATGTTTTACGAAAGTACTGGAGCTTGATCCAGAGGACGTTTATGCGTGGGGTTCCAAAGGAGACGCCTTTCGTAACCTTGGCAGGTCTGATGAGGCAATTACATGCTTGGAGAAGGCACTGGAGCTTGATCCAGAAAATGTTCATGCATGGATTCTCAAAGGATACGTCTTTCGTGACCTTGAAAAATATGAGGAAGCGATTACATGCTATGATAGGGCGTTGGAGATAGACTCGGAGAATATTAGTGCATTGAATGACAAAGGACATATTTTTTGCAACATCGGTAGGTATGATAAGGCAATTACATGTTTTGATAAATTACTACAAATTAATCCAAATGATGCTGTTATATTACACAATAGAGGAAGCACTCTTCACAATCTTGGAAGACATGATGAAGCGATTGCATGTTGTAATAAAACGCTGGAGATAGATCCGGAGAATGCTAAAGCGTGGAAGATTAAGGGGACTTCCCTTGGATTGCTAAAGGTATCTGATGATGCCGTTATATGCTTTGATAAGTCATTGCAGATCGATCCAAATGATGCTTATACGTGGATTTTTAAAGGATTTGCCCTTTATGATTTGGAAAGGTTTGATGAAACAATCACGTGCTGTGGCACTGCATTAGAGTTAGATCCAGAGAATGATGATGCATTGAAACTCAGAGAAAAAGCCCTTCGCTATAAAGTAGAAAATGAAGTTGAAGCAAAAACTACGGACGAATGCTTTCAATTGGAAGTGGACGCAGAAGACCCGGAAAAAAGAGTGGAATATTATACGAAATCACTAGAGCTTGATCCAGACGATTCTATAACATGGTATAACAAAGGAAATGCTCTTCGCGAGTTAGGTCAGCATGATGATGCAATTCAATGCTATGATAAAGCATTGGATTTAGATTCAGATAACGATAGTGCATGGTATAACAAAGGAACCATCCTTCTTGCTAAACTTGGTAGATTAGATGAAGCAATCACTTGCTTTGATAAAGTGCTGGAACTCAATCCTGAAAATGCTTCGGCATTGTATAAAAAAGGACATGCTCTTAGCCTTCTGGAAAGGTATGATGAGGCAATTACTTGCTATGATAAGTCACTGCAATTCGATCCAGACAATGTTGTCGTATTGGATAACAAAGGATTCGCTCTTAGCAACCTTGGTAGATTGGATGAGGCAATCATCTGCTTTGATAAATCATTGGAGCTGGACCCAAATAATGCATATGCAAGAAACAATAGGGAACGTTCAGCTAGGAAATTAAGAAAGGGATATACCAATGAAAAAAAATTAGAAGGAAAAACTGCTTACGAATGGTTTCAATTAGGGCGTAACACGGAAGATACTGAGACTCAGGTAGAATGTTTTGCAAAAGCATTGGAGCTTGATCCAGAAAATGAACATGCATGGTTATATAAAGGGGGTAGCCATATTGCTCTTGAAAATTATGATGAGGCAATCGAGTGCTTTAATGAGGTTCTGCAAATAAATCCCAAAAGTATCGATGATACGATGCTTACAAAATTGGGTTGCACTTTTGGAGGTTTTGGTGAAAAAGAGAAAGCAATATGGTGTTTTACTAAAGCTATTGAGATAAAACCCCATAATGATGATTCATGGTTTTGGAAAGGATACGTATATGCTCAACTTGAAAAATATGATGAAGCTTTTGAATGTTTTGATAATACCATTAAAATCAATGAACAAAATGACGAGGCGTGGTATTATAAAGGATATGTATTGGAAGAAATGGGTGAGCTGGAACAAGCAATTGGTTGCTACAACCAGTCTATTGAAATAAATCCAAATGACGCTGATTATTGGGCTAAGAAAGCAAAAGCATTGAATAAACTTGGTAAACTCGATGATGCTTTAGAATGTATAGAAAAAGCAAATGAATTGAAGGAAGATCAATCCACTGTACAAAGAGCTGAATCTGAAAAAATAAATAAGCAAATTAACACCTTTAACTCCGAAATCAACCGCCTTACAAAAGAACGTACCAAAAAATTCAGTGAAGCAGGAGAACTGGCTTATTCAGAATGCATAGAAAACGCATCCGAATTATCTCCTGTTGCTGAAAACAAATTGGATGATATTTTGGCAATCGACGCTCTCATAAGAAGAACAAATCAAGAAGTGGAAAAAGCAAAAGGTGGGCAGAAAAAGTCTGGATTTTTGGGAAAACTGGGGGATGCAGTCACGTCCACTGCAAAGCAAGGAAAGCTGAAAGTTGAATTATACAATCTCGAAAGAAAGAAAAATAATGCTGTCACCGACTTTGGCATGGCTTTGTGGGATTCTCATAAAATTGGGGAAAATACTTTGCACGAGTTATCTGATGTTTGGCAAGCAATCGACGACCTTGAGCAGCAAATCCATAAAAACAAGGAAGATATCGATAATCTGAAAGAATAGTTGGGATAAATTAAAATCAATATTAAATAAAGAGGTTCAGCGATATGGGTAAAATATCTGGAATAAAGAATTGTATTGCACAGGCCATCCCAAAACTAAAATTTCTATGGAAAATAAATTCAATAAATCCTTTAAATCAAAAACTAATGCCTAAAATTTGCAAATTTTGGACTTTGAGGACAGCCTGTGCAGGGGTGGTTAATGGAGATGTGAAAGATACTAAAGTGCCTCGAAAAGAGGACAAATCAGAAAAAGAAGAGTTTACTCTCGCTACGAGACTAACAAAGCTTGAAACTAATGTAGCAGAACTTACTCAATTATTCAGGGAAAAGATAGATCGTGACGAAGCGAAAAGGGAACTCATTAAGACTGTAACCACGAAACTGCAACAATATGAAAAAGATTTTATCTTTGAAAAATTTCAAAAGAGAGTATTTTTGGATATTGTCCAACTATTTGACCGCATTGAAGATGTTAGAAAGCATGCCAACTTGCCAGAGTCCGATGACTTCAACATGTCACTTGAGAGTTTTCGAATTGAGATATTACAAATATTGGGAAGACAAGGAGTTCGCTTGATAGAAAATGCACCAAAAAGGTTTAACACGGATTTTCAAGAAGCGATAGAGCGGAAACCCACATCTAATCCAGAAGACGATGATGTTATTATTGAAGTAATTAATAAAGGATTCATGTATCAGGAAACTGTGCTACGACCTGAAATGGTTGTTGTAGAAAAATATGACGGAGGAGAATAAAATGGCAAAAGTAATTGGAATAGATCTCGGTACGACACATTCGGCGATGGCGGTTGTAGATGAAACAGGTAGGCCGAAAATCATCATGAATAGCGAAGGAAATAGCACTACCCCTTCAGTAGTCTTATTCCGTGACGAAGAGGTAGTAGTTGGAGGAAGAGCTAAACGTGCTGCCATCGCAGAACCGTATAATGTAGCTTTGGCTACAAAACGCCATATGTGCAAACCTGAATGGGAGTTTACTGATGATAAAGAGAGGACGCATAGACCGGAAGGAGTTTCAGCCCTAATCCTTAAGAAATTAAAGCAAGACGCTGAAAAGCAGCTTGGAGAGGAAATTAATGAAGCTGTGATTACAGTACCCGCATATTTTCAAGACATGGAACGAAATAGAACCAAAACTGCTGGAGAGTTGGCTGGGCTTAAGGTCTTAAGGATAATCAATGAGCCAACAGCTGCTGCAATCGCCTACGGTTTAGAAAATTTGGGGCAGGAAAAGCTGGTAATGGTATATGACCTTGGTGGCGGCACCTTCGACATAACGTTTATGAAGGTTACTGGTCAGAAAATTCGGGTTATAACTTCTGATGGAGATAAGTTTTTGGGGGGTGTGGACTTTGATGCTGCGCTGGTCGAGTACTTCTCGGATCAATTTAAAGAGAAGCATGGCACAGACCCCACAAAGGATCTCAGGACATATCAGGATTTTTATAGTCGTGCTGAGGAGGCAAAAATCGATCTATCAGCAGATACAGTGACCTATGTGAGCCTTTCAGCTTTTGGCAAGACACTGGACATTGAACTTGAGAGAGATCAATTTGAGGATCTTATCCGCCCTCGATTACAGAATAGCATAGATCTGGTCCAAGAAGCGCTTGATGCTGCGAGTGAGAAACTCGGAAAACAAATGGGTTGGAATGACGTAGATAACATACTCCTCGTTGGCGGTTCAACTCGGATACCATTGGTACAGAAAATGGTTGAGGAACTGACAGGAAAAACGCCTGATGTTGGCGTAAATCCAGATGAGGTTGTAGCTATAGGCGCGTCAGTAGTTGCTGCTCATGGAGTTGGGAAACAGGTTGTCGATGCAAACCTTGATACTGTGCCATCGTTGGAGATCGGGGACGTAACCCCTCATTCCCTCGGAATTTGTATTACAGATTCAGAAACCGGCAAGGATCTTAACTCCATCATCATCAAAAAAAATCATAAGATACCGGCACAAGAGTCAAGACCATATACCACGAGGTTCGATAATCAAACTAGTGTATGGATAATAGTTCTTCAGGGCGAGGACGATGATCCCGAATATTGTACTATCATAGGTGACAAAGATGGGTACGTCCTATCTGATATCCCACCAATGCCTAAAGGCGTTCCTGAGATCAGGACAACCATGACTTATGATAAAGAAAATATGATTCATATTACTGCTGAGGAGTTATCTACCGGCAAAAAGTTGGATATAGTTATAAACAATCCATCGCTTCTTACTGAGAAACAACAGGAAAGTATTGCAAAGGAGATTGCTGGTATGACTGTTAAGTGAAGATTTGTTTCTACTAACGGAGAACATCACTTCGCAAAAGCAAGAATGCAGCCACTATATTATATGAAAGAGAAAAGTCTTTAAGAAACAAGAGTAAGACGATGGCATTTTCTGATTATTATGAAGAATTAGAGGAAGAGGAAGACAAAATAAAACCTTCCTGCACCAGAGAAGAGAATCTAGAAAAGATTATAAAGGCAGTAAGAGTATGGAGGAATAAGCATGGGGTCACAGCGGATCTCAAAATGGCTACTATACTGGAAGCACAAAAGGTTTTTAGTGATACAAAGAAGTACAATGAATTTTGCAAATGGTATCAAGAGCAGCAGAGAACTATAATTGGGACAAGTCCTGAAGAAGAGTTTGGAAAGTTGGTGCATGGAGCATCAATGGATGGGATAATTACCCCTGCCGAGTATCAAATGCTGTTAGAAGATGCTGAGAGAAAAGAAATACCAAAAAGGGAAGCTGAAGAGATTATCCAGAGAATTGCTGAAGAATATGACGCAACTATAGGCGAAACCGAAGCTCAACCTCTTGGGGTGCCCAAATTAGAAGTTGATTGTGATTATCTGGACTTCAAGAACATCAAACTTGGAAAGAGCCAGTCCCAAAGTTTTACCATTAGTAATGTGGGAGGCGGAGCTTTGAGGGGAACAATCAAAGCTTCACAACTATGGATTAGAGTTCCTGATCATATTGATCCTTCCATGCATAAACAACAGACTGTAGTTACTATAGACACTGATGGCCTTGTGTCTGGCTTTGCAGGCACTGGCGTCATTGATGTGAAAACTAATGGGGGCAACTCTCAAATCACAGTCAAACTTGGCACAGAGGGTTACAAAGATGCTTTAAATCAATTTAGCACAAGATTGGGCATATCTAGTGTATTTGCTGGAGCAGCTATAGGGTCTTTGTTTGGAACGTTTGGTAGTGGCGGAGCTATGTTTATTTTTTTATTACTTTTGGGTGCTATTGGCTATGAAATTTATTGGAAGTTTCATGAGCGTTTTCGAGGTCCTATCTCCACAAGTGTGGGCCTGTCTTTACTCTATATTATTTTAGTTCTTGGTGTAATAGGTTCTTTAGGTTGGAGTTTTCTTTTTGCACTGATTTATTTTTTTGTTTCCCCATTACTGATGAAAAACGACGACGGCGATGATAATATTATTGGGGGCGTTTATTGGTTAATTGGGCTTCTTTTGTTAGGTTTAGTGGCGCTGTCTAATCACTCTCCAGTAGCTGGTGGAATCGTTTGTGGTATCATTGCTTCCATTTTAGTTACATGGCTCTTTTCAGAACGCTTATTCGATTATCAGTGTTCTAACCAAGACATACCTTCAGCCAGTTCTGTTATTATAGACTTTAAGAAAGATATTGTTCATAGTACATCCTTTATTGCTGGAATATTCATGATTCTGGCAATTTGCGCAGCAATTTCGTCGATTTTGTCTGTATTCATAATTATCATAATGGTAATAATTATAATAAAATATCACAACAGTATCAAAGATAAATATCGTATATGAGTGCAATCACTAATTCAATCAGGAATACACGAACATTGCAGGCCTATATTATGCGCTCACATCATCTTTATTTTTAGTGATGTTGTGCATCCAATTGGTCATTACAAGAATTATCCAAAGATAAAAACTTGAACACAATATTTTATTAAAGTGTATGTTGGAAAAACTACTGTAAATGGGGGGTGGCGATGATATACTATACCGTCACCAGCTTACATTCTTTAACCAGCCTGCACTTGCTGTGGATGTCTGGGATACCATGAGCGTGGCCGACCTGGTTATGGAGTACGATGTACCACTGGTACTATTCTCTCCTGACGACCTGGATACGTTAAAGAGCCTGACAGCTACGTTTTTGGAGATGAGACGTGAGGACCTGGTACTTGACCCTGGCACAAATCCGCAGGGGAAGTCGCTACGGGAATCATTTGAGAATTTCCTTATGATAAGGCGTGCCGGAATCAGGGAAGGGCAGCGTGATATTGCTTTCCCGCTGCTGGCAGTGCCTATGACGGCATACCTTGCCAATGACGACCCTGTTTCTGCCAGTTACTGGGAGACCGTACTGGCATCGGTATTCTCGGTGCGTTACGGTGATATCATGATAGTACACAGTATCGAGCCTTATGCCCTGCTGCCGGAGCTGCATATCAGGGATACTATCTACACTGACCCGAGGACGCCTGTAAAGGTGGACCCAAAGGTGTATGAGGTGGGTTCGCCTGGCAAGGATTCTCCTGTTTTCGTGACAACCAACTTTGCATTGACCTATTATACTGTAGAGAGCGACCTGGCCAGTAGCGGTATTGACTGTTACCTGCTGGCTACCGATACTGACGGCCTTGGTGTGGAAGCTGCGGTGGCAGGCGGGCAGATGACAGGGCAGAAGGTGTCTGATGAGTTTAAGAGGGTTGGTTTTGATTTCGGCGAGATGACCGCTCACAATACGGTCATTCTTCCGGGACTGGCTGCCCGCTTGCAGGGTGACATGGAGGATGCCAGCGGATTGAAGGTTAAGATAGGACCGCCAGATAGTGGTAGGATACCTGGCTGGATGGAGAAGAACTGGCCTTTAGAGTGAGAGGATAAGTAAATTCTGTTACGTTAAGGAATATTTGATAACGAAATTTAATCGATATTTCTTATCTTTTGTGTTATACTGCGTGGCGTTATGGCAGGCGGTGCAGTTGGGAATAATTTAATCCTTCTCAATGCCCGCCTCTTCCGGTATTGTGGACCGGATGTGTATTTGTGGTGACACGATTTGAATTGCCAGTTAAATATATCGTTGTCTGTTGGTTGATCGGGAAGGAAAGGATTTTATTATAAGAAAAATAATCTTATTATGATTAAGAGGTGCATAAATAATGGAAGCGCAGTCAGTTAGTGTGGATCGGAAAGTGAAGGCACTGGTGAATGCGGGGTATTATTCGAGTGAATTAGAAGTAATAAAAGATGCCATGAGAAGTCTATTCAGGGAGAATGCGGAACTGAAGGTTAATGCAGCGATAGAACTTTATAAAGAAGAAGAAGTATCCTTAAGTAAGGCAGCTGAAATGGCTGGAGTGACTACAATCGAATTTAAAGATATATTGGGTAAACGGGGAATTATGCGGGAGATAGAGGCGAGACAGGCTGTAGAAATGGACAGGAAACTTAAAAAATACCTCTGAACATGATCTTCGATACAGATATTTTGAGCATGCTTGGTAAGATAGGCAAAGCAGATCTGTTGAGAAGACTATTTCCAGAAACGAACCTTGCAATTACTTTTGAAGTGTATAACGAACTTTTAATAGCAAAGGAAGTAGGGTATGATTTTGTTGACGATATCCTAAAGCAAAGGTTCAAGGTCATCCATCTGGACTCTGATTTAACCCGGGAGTATGAACATATGAAAGAAAAATTAACATATCTCCATGCCGGTGAACTGACATCCATCCTCTTGTGTAAAAAAGAGGGCGTAGATTTCGCTACCAATGATAAAAAGGCGAAGATGTATTGCAAAGATGTTGGTGTGGAGTGGTTGGATATTGTCGACATATTCAGGTTATGCTATATCAAGCGCTTACTTGGCAGGAAAGAAATTGAAACTTTGATTAGCAATATTGAAAAAAATGACCGGACAAGAATAACACGATTTGAAGAAATTTTTGCTGATAATATATAAAATATATCTGAGAGTATTGGAAAATTATATTTTGTTTATAGAGTCACATGAACCAAACAGACATTGACCTATTGTACTGTAGAGAGCGACCTGGCCAGTAGCGGTATTGACTGTTACCTGCTGGCTACAGATACTGACGGACTTGGTGTGGAGACTGCGGTGGCAGATGGGCAGATGACAGGGCAGAAGGTGTCTGATGAGTTTAAGATGGTTGGTTTCGATTTCGGCGAGATGACTGGGCACAATACGGTCATTTTACCGGGACTGGCTGTCCGTTTGCAGGGTGACATGGAGGATGCCAGTGGACTGAAGGTGAAGATCGGACCGCCAGATAGCGGCAGGATACCGGGTTGGATGGAGAAGAACTGGCCTTTAGAGTGAGAGGATGCGTAAATTCTGAATATTTTCATGGGCCGGGTAGATGGGTTTTTCCCATCTGCATTTTTATTTTTGAATGTATTGGAAAGTATATACTTTACTGTAGTGTCAAGTCAACCATACAATATCGCTAGAGATATTATCTGACACTGTTCCATTTCCCAGTTATTTTTAAGACGCAGATTTACACTGATTTACGCAGATTTAAGGTTGCATCTGAGTAACCTGCACGCCCTTAAGGCGTAGCAGGCATTCACTTCCCGCGGAAGTGAATGTATCAGTGTCAATCTGCGTCTAATATTATTATTGAAATAATTTGATTTTAGAATTGTGCCCTATTCCCTTCATAATCTGACACTTTGATGTTGACTTGACAGTAGGTTTAGAAAATGCGAACTAAGTGAGCATTTTCTTTATGGATTTATTGAAATATCTCTTTTTTCACGATATTACCATTACCATAAGCGTCTTCTGTTACATTTGAACATGGCAAGGTCCTATCTGCTTTTCGACATCAGATTCGCCTGTATCTGTTCAAGCACAGTGATTGGTATTTCCAGGCCCGTACCTGTACTGTTCATCATGATCCATGTATTCAAGGCTGTTGCGATAGTCAGGGCCTGTTTATCATCATCGGTTATCTCCTCAATCCACTGCACAACCCCGGACTTGTTCAGTATTTCAACACCATAGACCGATTCGATAATTTCCAGGTGTGCCAGTATACGATCTTCCATCATATCCCTGCCTTAGAATTCTTCACCCACATCTAACTGGTGTTCAAAATTGCCTGGAAGACACGGCCTATGCCTCCTCTTTCCATGGGCTTTTTTCTTTTTATTTTCCAGAGCATCCACTGCAATACATAGTTCATCCTTAACAGAATCAGGATTATCTTCAAGTTCCCTGTCCAATTGTACAATAATAAGTTCAAGCTGGGCTTGTGACATTTCTTTGTATCGCTTTTTTAGGTACTCCATTTTAGATATCATGGATATTCCTCCTTATCAGGCAGACGGTACTCCAAACGACACTGCTTTAGAATTAAACATGGATTGCAATCAGATATAATGTTGTTGGGCAGAAAGTTGAGTTAGATATTTTTTCAAGATTTTCTGAATTTTAATAGATAAGTAATTACAGATACGATAACAGCCCCGCCCAGAATCACATAAAAAGCATACAAATAACCCAGCATTTCATACACAAAGATGGCTATGACAGTTCCTATGATAACAGCTACCGGAATAGATAAAGTTAATATCTTACATTCTTTTGTTTCAAAAGGTAGAATATCAGATACAGGCTTACTCATGACAAATTTCAGGTATGACAATATCCATCCTTTTCTGCGAATAACATCAGATGAAAGTGTGAGTAACACACCTACGATCAGCAGCACACATCCACTCCACATAAAAATTGCAAATGGCTGCTTTTTAATATTTATTTCGATAGTTTCAAGCTCAATCTGGTGTGGCAGAGTTCCATGGAATTCAATCTGGGTATCTGAAAGCAAACCGTGTCTTACTTCCGGGCGGGTAATATATCCAAATTGTCGACTTTTCAAAAAAACAGGACTTGCTTTATACTCACTATCGTCAAATATTTCAACATCTACGGTTTGATACCAGTCCGAACCTATCTTCTCAACTCTATAATCCAAAAACCGCAAAACTATACCTTCATCTTCTTTATATTCACCCTTTTCGGATAAACTATAACTAAAATGGTGCGAAGTCGCAAAGGAAGTGCTTAGAATGGCACCAAGAACAATGAAAACAAATCCAACATGAATAAGATTGATTCCATTTAGATGAATTAATGCTGTTTTATTATTTACCTTTAAATCTCTGACCATTTTAAATATAACACTACCTGTAACAAAGAAAAAAGCAGGTATATAAGAAGTAACAGAAATTGAGCCTAATATCTTTTCAAAAGATGAACCAGTATAGGATGCTGCTACAGAATGGGTGCCGTACGGTACTGCTACAGCGAGTATAATGGATATGGTGAAATAAATAATGCCAACATATGCCAGTGTGCGGCTCCTCACTCTTCCGTACAGCAAGCAGATACCGGTAAGATAAGACAGGACCACAACGAGGGGATAAAACAATATATTATAAAATTCCATTGGAATAATTATCTCCCGGCCCATATAACCGAGAATTAAATACACTGTCGGTCCCCAGAAGGCAATAAACGCCATCATGATCAATATCAATATGGTAAAATAAAAAGTATTTGATGGTTTAAAAATATAAATACTGTCTGATGTAGTGTATTCAGTCTTATCAGGCCTTAAAGCCATAATTAATGAAAAAACAATAACAATTGCCATAAAAACAACAATCATCCACCACGTGGGTGTTCCGGGAAAGCTGTGGATGGAACCAAAAACATCGCTTCTTGCTAATAAAGTCATATATAAAGATCCAAGAAATGTCCCGATACATAACAGTGGGAACAATCTATTATATTCCCCCACATTCAACCGAACAACAGCATGCAAGGCAGCTGTCAATAAAAGCCATGTACACAATGAAAGCGCTTGTATCGGGTCCCACTGCCAGAAACCGTTCCAGCCTAAAAGACGATCAGCCCATATAGCGCCTACGATTATACAAATACTCAAAAATAACCATGCTATACGGAGATAATTTTTACTATCCGGCATATTCTTCTTTTTTGTGAGATAAGCCAGTGACATGGCAGCAGGAATGATTGTAAACGCATATGCTATAAAAGTCGTGAAAATATGCAGCGGCATTAAAATATCAATAAGCTCCGGGCTGATGCTGTTTCCTGAAGTAGGCATTGAAGCTCCACTTACTGCGAATATTGATCTAAAAGGTGTCATTGTAATTGTCATGACAAGCAAAAAAGCACAGCATATTAAGGCATATACATTAGTGATCATAGCTGTCCGGTCGTGTATCCCATGCAGTTCTGTATACAGCAGTACTACTATGATGGAAAGCCATGCCCATATCAAATACGTTCCCTCCTGGCCTACCAGTATAGCAGCCAGCCGATAAAAAACCGGAAGTTCTGCACTGCTATGCTGCCAGACATAGAACAGACTGAAATCCAGGAATATAAAGGCAAATGCCAGCAACAGCACAGCAAGTGTTGCTGAAAAAGCTGCGGTTCTTAATAGCTGGATGCTTGTTTTTATTCTACCGGTAAACATATAAACAGCAGCTAAGCATGAAGATATCAAACTGATATATAAGAGTATGTTCCCAATAATCATCTAAAGCGTCTCCAGATTAAAAATAACAATGCAATAAAAATTAATGCAGGTACAATATCTCTTAATAAAATCTCAATAATTGCAAGTCCTACAGGCTTTTTCACTGTGAGCACACCGATATCAACATTGCTCCATTTTCCAGAAGAGTCTTTCACATGTACAAAAATAGTATGCTTTCCTGTAGATAGGTCTGATGTTTCTATCACTGCCCCAAGCAAGACAGATGAATCGGTTGACTCGCCGACCACAAATTCCAGAGGCGCCCCGTATCCTTCCTTACCCATATTATTAATGAAATATTCAGCACCCGTTACTTTTGTAAGCGTTGGAAGCACTACTGATGCCTGCAAGAAGCTCGTTTCTCCCTGGAATACTTCTTCAGGATTTAATGTAACTGCCAGACGAGGTATAAACTGGGAAGTTGCCAGAGTATGGAAACTTATAGGGTCAGCCCCGCCGTGGCAAAGTGTGCAGTTAGGTGCCAAACCATGAGCTGTACCCGAGGGTGAAAGACCCTGGGTACCCATATTCGTGGCATTGAAAGGTGTAGCTCCGCCGTGATATGTATGACAGTCCTTGCATTTTGTAACATTCCCTGCTGTCCAGTTCGGCCAGCCAGGGTCCTGTACAGTACCCATAGGATAGGAATCAAAGTGGAACCTGTTCTCTCCAGTGACATTGTGACAAGAGTCACAAGTTATTGTAACTTCTGATACTGTGTGCGAAATGGTTGCCATGGTTCCCCCTATGATCTTTAATGACCTGACATGTTCCTTGAGGGATTCGATGTCTTTATGACAATCACGACAGGGTTCAAGGACTTCATCTGTCATATCGCCCACAAAGTACGTCAGGTTATGATATATATCAGCTTCCTCATTATGACAGAGGACACATGTAGTGGTTTGATTCGTCATTTTTACTTCTGCACCCGCATAATGGACTGAACCGTATTCAGTGTGACAGTCGACGCACAGTACGCCTTCAAACGGCTGATATTCCTTACCTTCATGTTCAGGATGACAATCCAGGCAATCAACGTCATGTCGGACCGCGCCTCTAAAAGTGCCCTTACTCAACAAGGTTGGGGTATGGAATTTACTAATACCTTCAGGAGAGTGACATGCATCACAGCCAGAAATAGCTTTTATACCGGATCCGTGACGCAGTACCTCTATCAACGCTTCTGATTTGTGGGGGAATTCTCCTTCAACGCTGTGACACGGGAAGCAATAGCCCATAGTCTCGTTTCGGTATTCTCTTATTTCAAGGTTTAGGTGTAATGTTTCATTAGTAGCGTTATGACATACACGACAGGTGTACTCATTACGTTTCAGGGTGTTTACACTATCATCCGGTGCACCCGGATAGTGTGTAATAATTGGACTCAGGTTGAATTCATTTGCCTGTTGTTTGTCAACGTGGCAATCTTCACAATTCCTTGTTATGGTTATTCCTTTGTCATGGAATGTCTCAACTCCCTCACCTGCATGGCATAGGGTGCAGTCATTATCTGCATTATGTTTTGTAACCTGTGGTGCATCTCCCCATATGGGTGCATTTGTTTCATTGTTATGGCATACATCGCAACTGTAGGTATCTAAAAGGTCTTCCCGTGTTGAATCATGGGATGTTGCAGCCTTTACATTTTTAGAGGTGCTATTAATGACAGTATTAAAGTGGCAGTCCCAGCATGTTGAATCTGTTGAAATTTCAGCATTCTGGTAGTGTGTATATACCTGCGTTGCATCAAATTGCGAGTACCCATGACAGCTAATACAGGTTTTTGGCGGGCGCTCACCTAAGTAGGGCGTAGGATGTTCATCAGGCTCGCTGCCATTGCCGTGACATGCCCAGCATGCTTTATTTGCCTCGTCAGTGATAAAAGTGTTACAGGTTGCGTTTTGATTCAAATAAGCATGTACACCCTTTTTGAAAGTATCCACATCGATTTTAATGGGGGCTACTCCATTTCCTGCATGGCAGCTGATACAGTCCGAACTGTATTCGCCAGGTGAAAGAGTGTAAACATGGAATGTCCCAGTTTCTTCTCCAACTGTTATGACGCTATCCAGCGGCAGGTCCCTTAATAATTTCTTGGTCTGTAGTATCCATAGATCGCCGTCAAGTACTTTCTGCTCACCTGCAATGAGCCTCACATCCTTTAGTATAATAGCCTGGGTTGTTGTACCAACAAAAACAATATCCAGTTTTGCGCTGAACACATTAATATCCCGATCGAAAACCCGTTCTTCATGTATGAAATTGCTTCCCTCTTTTATTATTGTGTCTTCTACCAGCGTTTCATTTTTATACAGTTGCAGCCGTGTAGCAGTGCTTTGCAGGTTTACATCTGCAACATAAAGATTATAACCTTCTCCAAGATCCCAGAATTCTCCCATCTTAAGCACTTTCTTATCACTCTCTTCGAAATTGACATATATACGTCCCAGAGTGACATTTTCATCATCCTTTTCCAGGATATAGTAATCCCTGCCGTCCGGTTCATTTGTACGATATTCACGGTCATGACAGGCATAGCACGCTATATTATTTGTTTCTCTGTGGATGCGTGATGCAAGCACATCTCCAGACAACTCAACAACATATGCATATGGATCTCTTCCTTTGAATATTTTAGTTATTGTGAAATTTACGATACTGGTGTTCTCGTCTTCTATCCCGCTGATCTCGAAATTAAGCTCATCACCCAGGGATAGGATATCACGCTCAAGCAGCTCACCATCTTTTTCAAAGATGAACATTGCAGCATTACTTGTGGTTTCTAATAACGTGATGGAATAGTTATCCACAAGTTTCCACGGCCTGCCGGCAATGAGGGTTTTTTCAACAAAGGTATAATCCGTATGGTTTCTTGGATCAGGTGCATTGCCCCATTCCTCTGCATTGTCTTCATCGAGATGGCAGTAGATACAGTCTGATGTATTTACCAGGTTCCAGGTCGATCCGTAATGTGATACCAGTGAGGTATCATTAGGAACTAAATTGTCCCCGTGGCTCACGATGCTGTTTTTATGGCATACCGAACAATCTGCTGTTGTGTTAACATGCTCGTCGATATCATCCACATACCTGATGTGCTCATAGACCATCGGTTCATGTAAGATCGATTGGTTGAAATTGTGGCATTCCCTGTTACCGCAGTTCTTGGGAGTGCTGTAATTGTCAGGATGGCCTGTGGGTTGGGCAGCTTCGGATAGGTTTCCGTCACCATGGCAGGCCCAGCAGCGTACGTTATTCGGATCTTCATTTGGATCCATTGTGTCGATTGCAACTCTGTTGAGATCATAATGTATCGCACCTGACATGTTCATGGCCTGTACATCGATCTGGTACGTTTCATTTACCATTCCACCTATATCATGACAGTCCACACAATATTTTCCGGCACCGGGGAGCATACTGTCATTATGGAAGGTAAACCCTGCCTGTGGATTGCCATTATCCATTACCTTGTTTGAAATATGGCATGGATAACAGTCGATGCTATTAAAGAGTTTTAATGGAGTATGATCGTAGTGGGTAGAATTGAAGGGATCTGTAGGCATACCCCATGAAACATTATCTGAATTGACAAAGTGACACCACCAACAGTCAGTGGTATTATTGGTTGTCGTCATTAAATTGTCAGTATCCACATAGTGAGAAACATAGTTCTTGGCTTCAGCGTATTTGACATTTGTAGTCGGTATCGAAATGGATAGTGAATTGTTATGACAGAAAGTACAGTTGGTAGATATGTTTGTCTGGACATCCACACCCATAGGCTGGTGTTCAGGGATCTGTATGGGCGGTATCTTTCTCAGGTTTTCGCCATTTAACGGTGTTTTACTAAAGTGGCAGTCCTCACAATCAGGTAATTCTGATGCACGTCTGGTATGGAATGGATCTATAAGCTGTTCAGTATAATTTACGTGACATCCCCAGCAGACCCTGGATATATCAGAATAATTGCTGGCATTGAAATCTCCTGTAATGTTGTTGTGTGCACTATTGAAAAAACCATCCTTACTTATTATCAGATCCGATGTTGCATTTGTACCACCCTGCAGATGGCAGTCAGTGCAATTACCACCAGCTGCTGCCTCGGGTTCAAAATGCGGGTCCTTGTGGCAGAACATACAACCGGTATATCCCATGTCATAATAATTCGCTTGGTTATGACCGCCAGGCCGCTGAATATGGCAGTCAGTGCAGTTCTTAATTGAAATATCATGGAATGAATTATGACATAACCTGCAAGTAACGTCATCCTTGCCATCGTCATTATGATCAGTATGGGTATATGATAATCCCTGGTTATCCCACAAAGGCATGGGTTTGAGGGTATTAGCTCCTGCTAAACTTCCGATTGCATCAGGATTGTGGCATTCGCTGCAGTTCCATGGTATATGAATAACAGGTTTTTGCTGGATCGGATGACTTGAAGTTATTGTATAATTAAAAGTACCAGGGGACCGCGGGAATACCCTGGCTATCCATATACCGCTTTTTGGAGATGAATCAAAAGTAACACCGCGAATTTTGTCACCCGATGGAAAATATATTTTTGATCCAAATGCGAATGTGGCAGTTCCATTGACGCTGGGTACACAATAGGTGCCATCCCACGGGTCAGTAGTGTTTAAATCCTGAAGACCGTTGGTATTGTCTATCGGTCCGATAAGTGAGAGAAATATTTTATATTCATTATCATCACCGGTTACGGTCACATCAATTGTTCCGGAGTTATCCATATTTATTATATAGGTTTTTGTCACCGCTTCGTATGACATGAACTCAGGTCCATAGTCCCCAATCGAATCGCTTAGCTGTTTAGTGGTATCAAATGGCGGGTAATATAACCCCTCCCCTGCAATCTTGCTGTAGATTCCATGACATGCTTCACATGATACTGTGTTATGCACACCTGTTGGATTTTGGTATGTTATTCCGTTTAATGAATCGGGAGTGGCGATATCATAGGTATCACTTCCACTTCCATCATGTATAAAATTAGTATGACAGTCAGTGCATTCTGCCACTGTTACATGGGAGGCAACATTGAATGTGGTCTGTGGAATGGGTCGCTTAACAGATGTTTTATAATACATCTGCACGTTTGCATTTGTGTTATTGTAGATAGTAGTCCATCCACTTGAACCATAAATAAATCCACCCTCATGACCGTATTTTAGGTCATGCAGGTGAAGGGGAGTTGCCCGCAGGAACTGCGATGAATAGGTACTGTGACAAACGCTCAGGCAGTTTCCACTTAGTTGTGATGTAATGTCATCAGGATGTATCATAACTGTCGGGTTACGCTCAGAGGGATTGCTCTCTGGACTCCATGAATCATGGCAGCCTCTTGCCTGGCAGCCCCATAATGTGGTACTGAAACTGGTTGATGCCTGAAGATCATTGGAATTTATTGTAGTGCTGAAATCGACCTGGTATTCACCAGTATAAGCATCATCCGGATAATTGAACACTCCGTAATATATCTGATGAGCATAGTCCTCCACAAGGCCTATTGTTGTTTTTTCACTTGAGAAATCACCACTCGAATATTTGAAATGCGGATAAGTAACATTCACTGTGAGTACAGGTGGGGGATTTTCAGCACCATCGCTGAAGATTACTTTGCCATCTGATATCACTTTTATATCATCTATCCACCATTCTTCATCGTTATTGTTATTTACACTGAAATAGAATGCTATAAGTATTTGTTGTCCATCATATTTTGTCAGGTTGACTGTTTTTTCCACCCATCCATTGCTGTTACCTGAATATTCTTCAAGTGTGTCCCAGTTTTCTCCCCTGTCTGCTGAAACTTTGACAAAACCGTAATTATCTGTCATATCATACTTAGTCCAGTATGTCAGGTTGATCATTGGCCCTACAGCAGCGGAATTAACACCTGTGATCAATTCGTTAAGCCAGATATATGTTTTTGCAAAGAAACCCGGTTTTTCCTGGGATCCTGATAGGACAATATCCTCTAGTGGAGTCCCGGATGTAGTATGGTCGTCGAGATAATGCCAGCTATGTATACCTTCCCCTGCCTTCCAGCTATGACTTCCTATGTGGCTCTCTGAACTGTCTTGTGTCCAGGCAGGTGGTGAGAGGCCGCTGACTGGTGTGGCATTCTCCATAATACTTACCAGAATGAGGTTTTTTTGCTGCATCCCGCCATCAGTATCCCACCATGTCCAGCCTGTGGCATTTCCCTGACTTAAGTATCCGAGTTGATACGGAGTCTGACCGTAGTTCATTATCACAGTATAATTTTGTGCCTGAACCACAACAGTACCTGCACTGCACGTTAGTATAAATAATAACAATATCCGTGCAGTGTTGATTTTTATCATATTGTCTCCGTTTCGTTTTCTTTTGTATTGTGCTTCAATCTGACACCCAATATATAAAATATTATTGAAAAAATACCTAAGAATACAAATTGATCAAGTGAAAAATTTGGTAGGAATTTTATGTAATATATATTTACGCTGAATAATTGTATTATTAATAAAGATGTGAAAATGATCGAGATAGTTATTAAAATTTTTCCTAGTTTATAATGATGTTGTATGAAATATATTCTGGATGGAAAGAAATGTGAAGAAGTTATATTATCACTGGGAATTCTACTGATGGGCTTATTCAAATCAAATGGTAAAATTCCCTCGATAATATATTTGCTCCAGGTATAATATGCACTTACATATAATGCAAGTAAGATGCCCATGCCTCCAATCAAAATCCCGCTTCCATACATTATATCGCCCAGTATTGTTGTGATTGGTATGGTAAGTATCGGGATAAAAACCCACCAATATACAGATGATCGTTCCCAAAGAGTGTATTCATAGGTTATTTCGAGCCACCAGAGAATATACAACATTGTCAGTATAAAGGGAGTATAACTGCGTGTGAAATTTAAGAGAAATATGAATGTTGCGAGAGTAATGTTAATTAATATGATCAATCGAAGAAAACGTGAGATCTGTGCGGCAATATCGATCCCGAACGCTGGCTCGGTTCCAGGGATCTTCAATTCGACCGAACGTTTTCTAAGGCGATCTATATTGATGTTCATACTGTTCAGCTGTTCATCCATCTTATCGATCACAACCTGAGTGCCAGCGATTTCCTGCAGGATGGGCTCAAGCCTGTTATATACCCCGTGTTCAAACCCCATATTAATCAGCTGCTCCTGGGCAATGGCTCTTTTTGCCAGAGTAATCCCGCCCCATAAAGCACATAACCCAATAATTACAATAGTCAGATTCACAATAAAATCCTGCGCTTTGAATTCTTTACCTGACAGTACATCTATCACCGGCGTGTAATGTAAGTATATTAAATAAATTGCCATGAATAACAAATATAATATACTAAATTTTTCTAAAAGTGAAATATCTGGTTTTTTAGTCATGTATATTAATTAATAGGTTGGTTTATGTTATTTATTTCTTTCATTTTTTTTTTCATGGCAGAATTTCGTTTACCTGTAAATTAAAGAAATATTCAGTAACTTTTGCCAGTGGATCTGAAATTTATGAAAATATAAAGCAATATACAAATTATGAATATTGTAAGACCAAGACTCTTGATATTCTTTATGATCTGGCTGACCCTGTACATCTCAGATCCATACTTGGTAATTCGAACATTATTCGGATCGAACAGTAAATATTCACCAATATCCTTGACCACTATAGGTTTGCCCTGAAATATCATCGCTTCCCCTTGTATCTGATCTTTTTTAATTATCCAGTTATCCACTAATTCCACAGCATCACCTTTTGTCCTGATCTCGTTTTCCGAACCAGAATATATCCTGTGGATGACTGGCATTTTTGCCTCTTTTGTCTCAAACATGATTATATCTCCCTGCTGTGGATCGATCTTCAGGTTTTGCATAAGAACAAGGTCCTTTACTTCAAGGGTCGGGGACATGCTTCCTGAGGTTATGATGGCGAAAAATACAAGCTGATTTAGGATGACATACGCTGTCAATCCAGTAATGATCAATGGGATTATTACTTGAAGGATGCTCGGTCTTCTGGATAGTTTGCTATAACTTTTCATCCGGATTTGAATATTTTTTTTCTGGTTCTGGTACGGCCTTTTTTTTATGAATGGACCAATTAAATGGAATAAAATTCCTAATTTACTATTTCTTTTATATAAAATATAGAACAATAAAAGCGTTAGAAAAAATAAAATTAACAGAGATAGATGATTATAATAAAGGTAAAATGAACTGTAGATTATTATATTGATAATCTGATTAACATATGACATTTTCCAGATAATAATTAATTCAGTAAATTAAATAAATAAGAAAAAAGTTGATCCTTCCGGATCAACTATCGGGTTTCATTTGCCCCCCAATATGTGCTATTTGTTGTTCTTGTTGAATTTATACTGATCTCTATCTCCCAGCTATTACCGGCAGTGTAGTTAGTGTGATTAGCATTTATCTCAAGTCCACCCAGATTGCGTTGCATCGTGATATTCAGTCCAACCATACTATGACATGCAAGACAAGCAGTATTTTCAGATACTCCAATCCCTGTAGCATTAAGAGTAGCATTATAGAAGGATCCATGCGCTTCGGCTGAATTATTTAACTGTGTGCTTGCATTATAGTGGCAGTCTACACACGCAACAGTAAATGCAACATGTGGTGTAGAGTTAGTTCGCCATTCCCACGTGGTAGGATCGTTGCTGTTGATATCGCCGCTTTCATTCCATATTTCAAAGCTGTGATTATCTATTCCGCTGACGTCGAACTGGAAACTTGTTAATCTGCTACTATTGATCTGGTGGCAGAAACAACCTGGATCCACACCACCACCCTGTACACTCTTGTAGTAGTCACGGTAAGTAGCATGTGCACCAGTATTTGCTTCCCATTCTCCAACCTCATCCCAGTGACATCTCTCGCACATTCTGTATTGAGCATCAGCTGTCCTGACGCTGAAAAAACTGTGCGTCCCAACAAACATTGACAACGTGCTGGGAATAATGAATAATCCGATTGCAATTATAGCAATTGCCAATAAAATTATCTGATTAGCTTTCATAATTTTTCCTCATTATAAGTAATATTTCTTCCCTATATTATATACGCTTTTCGATTTTAGCTAAAAACTACATGTAAATTCATTTCCATGTGATGGTCTCGGTTCTCTTGGCCATCACGTTACCACTACTGTCAACCACCTCGATGATTACATTAACACCCTCTCCTTTATCAGGTATTATTCGTAACTCGGATATCAACTCATATTCTCCTGAGCCATTGTAATCGACCGATCTCCAGTAATCGATATGCCTCATGTTGCTGATACATTTCATACTAACGCCTGGTAAACGTGGCGATACCTCCCTGTAATTCTCAACTTTACTGACTTTTGCACTTGTAGCCTCAATACTATCTATGACTGGTGTACCATTGTGCTCTGTAATTGTAACATTGGCTTTAATGATTGACTTTTCCCCAAGACAGCCAGATGCCATAATTAGTGTAATAAGCATAATGATATAAATTAACCGCATAGAGAAATAAGTATACACTTATGCCTAATAAGTCTTTTGAAGTGTTATGGGACTTTTTTTATTTTCAGGCATCTGAATTTCAGGTAAATGATGCTCCCCACATACTGTGTACAAAAATAGTACAATCTACTGAATATATGGCTTGATGGGATTCAAATCAAAAAACTTAATAAACAAGTGTGAGAATTCTTTATAGAATCAAGTAACTGTCAGTATTAGCAAATAGTTTCATTAAAATTTTATCGTTACGGATGTATATCTGATGTCAAAAAATATTTCAATCAAAACCGTGGCAAGTGCTGTCGCTGGCGGTATTATCTACGGAATAGTCGTTATACTCCTAAACTATTTTGCACCGGTAATTGGGTTTATCGCTGGTTTTATTAGTGGAATCGGACTTGTGGTTTTAAGTGACCAGAACGGGGAGGATAATATGGATATTTCACCTGTTAACCTGCTCTATTTTATAGGGGTCGCAATAGTTTCTCTTCTTATCGGATATATCTTAATTTATTATTTTAAAACCGAGATCATTCACGGCATGACATATCATCCAAAGGACTTCCTGACATTTACGGATTTTATTTTATCCACACTCAGAATCCCGGATATACTCAGCACAATAACCGGTGGTATTATTGCATTTTTATTATCTGATACAATAAGTGCTGTTTACAGGTATTTCCGCGGTGGCCCACCAGTGTGATTGTACTCACCTGGAACTATTTCTATATTGACCTGAACCTCGGAATGACATCCGACACATGCCCAGTAACCCTTTGAAAAATAATCTCCTTTGACATTTCCCATTGTATGGTCGAAAGGATTACCTGCTGTGTACCCAGTTGCCTCGTTGCACTGGCTGAGATAGAACGCCCTGTGAAGATTACCTGAGTAATTTAAGACCATTCCCACATTGAGTCTGGTCTGCGAAGTGTCGAACAGTTCAGGGTCATTTAAAGTATAATTCCTGTTGCCATGACACCAGTCATCATCACATGTTCTCATGGTTATTGAATGGGTATCTGGCTTGTCTATTAATGATGTATTGTGGCATAGGTGACAGATTTCATTTCCATCGATCTCAGAATTACCATTATGATCCAGACTGACTAATAATGATGTTGAACCATTGGTCCATGAATTGTCGTTCCATCTCCAGATCTTATTATCGACCGAATGAATTGTGCCGTTTGATGGATAATAATCAATACCTCCAATGGCAAGATAAGTAGTATAATTAGTGTTGCTGGCTGCCCTGATATGTACTTGACCTGTAGAAGACCCATCTACCTCATTATATTCTGCTATATGGCAGCGCTGGCAGTTCACTTCATCATAAAATCTATGCCCCCCAGTAAACATTGAAAGTATATCAGGCACAACAAATATTGCAAGCGCTAATAAACCAATTATCAATAATATCTTACTTCGTTCCATAATTCACCAAAACATTATTAACAGGTGTTTTGCACTCCATATCTACCGTTACATATCTATGCACTTTTTGATTGAATAAACAGGTCACATCCCTGTATTTTAAAATAATAGATTTACTCAGGATCACTGAAAAACCCCCTGCTGTTGTTGTATAATTGATCGTCGGTTTTATCAATTATATAATGCGCAGACTGTTTTAATCCGCTTATACCACTATAGATCACGATATCTCCGGATGTTTCATTATACTTTGAGTGGCAGTTTGTACAATAGATATTCTTAGTAAGATCATGTGTCATATTAACATTATATTCCGAACTTGAGTTTGGATTGTATCCATGACATAGGCAATTTACCGGGCTGTGTGCACCAGCGCTGACATTGGCTGCGGATGCCAAGTGACATTTGCTGCAAAATTCCTGCGGAGTGGGCTCAGTTTTAAATAATTCGTGACTGCCTGAAAGCATAGCATTAGCTATACCTATGATCAATATAATTAAGATTCCCGCGATAATTATTCTTTTTGAGATCATAGATTTTCAGTACCACTCCTGACTTGTCGTGTTACCTTTATCCGGATAAGCGTGGCAATATCTGCAATTATATGTAGAATTATAATAACCTACAGCAGCATTATATGCTGTTGCATTATGGCAGATTGTGCAGTCCTCGATATCGAGTACATTCGTTCCTCCGACCGAATATGTGGATGGTGTGGTTGTTACATTATGGCGATCAGTTTCGTTTATCGGATCTGCTTGATACGAATGGCAGCACTCGCACCATTTCCAGGTATAATCGCTGGTAGGGTGATTCATCTGCGTGTTGATATGGCACATCGTGCAGTTCAACCCCCCGTGCACACTCGCATCGAACATCGTCTCGTTCACATACGCATCAGAGTTGTCCAGTCCGAAGTGGCAGCTTTCGCACTCTGACCAGTTCACTGATGGAATCGTAAGATTTGAATCATGTATCCTGCCTCTATTATGGCATTCCGGGATAATGCAACCAGATGTCTCTGACGCATGTGTGATGTTTGCGGTGTAGTTCGGCGGACCTGTATTCAAGAAGATATCAATGAACTCGTTTGTCGAGTCCATGTGGCACCATGTGCACTCAGAGTAACCACCACTTTCGTTTGCTATGTCAGGGCGGCTTATCGCATAATGCGATGCCTGCGACAAGTTAACACGGTACGTCGCATTCCCGCCTGAATCAAAGCCCGGAACCTTCATCGTACTTAAGTTGTGGCATCCGTATCCGCATGAGGTCGAGTTCGTCTCGGCATCCGTGCGTGCTTTGATATCGATGCCGCCCTTGAAATGGTTGTAGACCGCGGGTGCGTTGCTCACGTTGTTGTATGCATAAGTGCCGTTGTGGCACTCATAGCAGAGGTACGCGTCGTTGTTGAACGTCTCGTTGTGACCGGTCTTGGGGTATGCTCCGCCCGGCACATGGCAGCCCCAGCACATTGAATTGTTTGGATCATTGATCGGCGGTGCGGATGCAACTAATCTCATGTTATCGTTTACATTAGCATGTACCCCAAGATTCATTGCTGTAACATTGATCTCGTAGACCGTATCTGTCTTGTTAACCCCGTAGAGCGCGTGGCAGTCGGTGCAGTTCCCACTTGTTTGCGCCCGTGTCAGGGTCTCGTTGTGAAGCCTGCCATCGCCATGACATTCGTTGCATTTCTGGCTTCCTGCGTGCTGGATATTTTTATCGTTCTCAAACTCCATGAACGGAGTTGATGTATTGACGTGGCAGTATGAGCAGTACGCGGTGTTGTTATTTTCAACGAACAGATCGACGAGATCTGTCCGGTTATCCCCATAATGTGATGTGATCGAGAAGTTAGTGCGGTATGTATCGCTCTCGTTGAACGGATAGAACATCTCTGACTGGTTGTGGCAGCCCATGCATGAGTCAGAGTCTGTCGCACGCGTCCAGTACGCAGAGATGTTGGTTCCGTTCTTGAAGTGGTTGTGAACCTCTGGTGCATCGCTCACATTGCTGAATGGCCCTCCGGCTTTGTTGTGGCAGTCATAGCAGAGATACGGCGTATCCTTTAGCATACTATGTCTATCCGCGTTCATGCCATTTTCGAAGTGGCAGACCCAGCACGACTGGTTGGTGCCGTTAGAACCGGTGGTGGCGTTATTCATCCTGGCGTGAACCCCACTCTCATAGACACTTCCATTGATCACTTTTCTCTTTGCAAACCCGTCATTATCGTGGCATTCCAGACACTCAAATCCACCCATTCCCGACCACAGATTCGCTGCATGGAAGTCCACTGAGGGTTCTTCGTCATTTGTGTGGCAGACGTAGCAGCCATCATCCACGTCTGCCTCGTCTGTGAAGTTGCCGTGGTTATTCTGCAGAGCGCCTCCCCATTTCGTTGCATTCTCTGGTGTAGTGTTGTGACATATGCTGCAGTCCTGGGTCGGATTGACCAGGTCTGTTGTTGTGCCGTAATGCGAGACGTTCGATCTGATCGTGTTTTTGAGTATCTGCCCGAATGTGTCAACGTGGCTCTGGTTGATGCTGTTGTTGTGGCAGTCAACACATCTCCCCTCGCCGTTCATATTGGTCTTGAGAGTCGTTGAGTTCGGATAATGCGCATATATTATCGGAGGCAGGCGGTTCGGCGGATAACTCGAACTTATCCATGTTTCGCCGTAACTCGTTGCCGCGTTCCATTCATCGCTTCGTGCATGGCAGTCCTCGCATGACCACGGATTCTTGTGCGGTTCGTAAACTAAGTTCCTGTCCCCCATTCCATCCGGCTGCATACCGTTGCTGTTATGGCAGCCCCAGCAGGGCTTTGATCTCGGATCGCATTCAAGGATGGTAGAGATGGTGTTGTTTGCGACGTTCCCGTGAATACCAGCAGCGATTGCGTCTGCATCGATAAGCGACTTGATTCCGTACAAACTGTCGATGTCATGGCAGACCACGCAGTCGAACCCGCCGCCGGCATAGAGGGACTTGTTATGGAAATGCGGGATGGTATCCTCAGTTACATTATACAGGTAGTCGGGGAGTACATGGCAGTAATCATAGCACTCAGAGAGGTTTGATGTGTTTGCTCCGTACATATTATCGGTCACATTTGGTGCATTGCCCCATATCGCGCCGTTTGTGGAGTTGCAGTGGCACAATAGGCAGTCAGAGGTGTCTATGAGCGGGTTATCTATTCCAAGTGCCTCCCCTTGCAATCTATTCAGTCCGTAGTGCGAGACATTACCCATCGTGGTTCTGCCTTCGTAGGTGATACAGCCGTCACCCGTGCCAGTAGAACCTACTCCCCATTTCCACACCTTGAGATTATCATCTGGATTGATCATACTTTCCGGTAGAACGCTCGGTGCATGGCAGTCTTCGCATGATCCGTTGCTCCCGATATCGGTCTGGATGAATATCGTTCCTATGCCCTTTGTGGTCGGACCGTGGTTATCGATCGCAGCAACCAGCCCTTGTGTGTGCGGCGGCTGACCGTTCTCTGGTCCGTGGCACTTCGGGCACTTGTATGGGTTCAGTGTCCGATCCGGATGGAATCCAGGATACGGTGGCGTGCCGTTTGTGGAGTGACATGCCCAGCAGATCGCGTTGTCTTCGGTGATGTTGTTGATCTGTTCGTTTGTGTAATCGCGATATTCGAGCCACCCTGTGAAGTTCCTGTCAGTTCCCTGAAGAATGCTGCCAGTGCGGAACGCACCGCTCAGATTGGTGTGCATTGCAAGTTTGATTGCGGTCAGGTTCACGATCGGACGGATCGGGGTTTCGTTGTATGCGGAAGCATTGTTGTCATGGCACTCGAGACAGCCCGCACCTCCTGCGGTTTCGTAGTCGATGAATTCTCGGTAGGTGAAAGAACCTTCTGATAGGATCATCTCATAACCATAATTATCCCAGTGGCAATAACAACCATTACTACTACTAATCAGATACAGTAGTCCACCACCCTTGTTTGCGGTTGTATTATTCCAGTTATCGTAATCCAGTACCTCCCATGCCGTGTTGTTGTCTGTAGACGAGACATTGGTGATGTAGGTATAGTTAATAGGGCCACCATCCGTTGCATTATTGCGTATGATTGCCGGATTATCGCTGCCGTGTGGATTGTGGCAGGAGTAGCAGTTTCTCTTGGGATGATCACTATTATCCTGTGGAGAGTGGATGTTTATTGGCTTATTCATTGAACTGAACCCTTCATCCCACCCATAATACTCATCCCTGAAGTTCGTCTGATTCACGTAGTTTGCAAGATAACCGTTCTCATCTGACATTTTCGCCACGATCTTCTCCTCAAGGTGACACACAAGGCAGAGTGCATAGTCTGATGAATTATACCCCCCTATTATAGCATTCGTATAATACCTCAGCAGATCGAACCGATTCTTCGACCCATGATTGTCATGGCACGCCTTGCATGCAAGTTTCCCATCCCCGAGCGGGTGGTGGGTCGTCTGGTTGAACTCATTCTCCTGATCGAGGGGCGGTGTTGCATTCGCACTGTGGCACTCCAGACTGCCGGTCCTGCCGGTGTAGCATAATTGCGGACTTGGATAGTACAGCATTTCCTTTCCGCTCTCAGTACCGTGCGGGAATTTTGTAGAGTCGGTCTCGTCATGACAGTCGATGCACCGCCCCGGAGTGTACGGATCACCCAGTGAGGCGTTCATGATCCTTGCGTTATACTCATTCCAGTGTCTCGTATTCGGGAACTTCCACGTGTCATCCGCATTCTTGAGTTTATCCTCATGACAGTAGTAACACTTGCCATTTGGGGTGTGACCTGCATCCACGAGAATAGTGACCCCTGGTCCAGAGATCGCAGTCGTGAGGTTTTTGTATCTTTTGTCATAGATCTTGTTAAGCACATCCCACCTGTTGACTGCCGTGCAATTCATCGGCTGGTAGCTCATCTTTGTGCTTACGTTCTGCTTGTACTCGATTACAGTAAGCCAGTTGCTGCTTGGGGTGGGAGGTCCGTGATCACCGAAGGCATTGTTACTCAATCTGCCATTTGCATTAGTGGTCTCGCCTTCCCAGCATAGCGACTCGTCATAATCACTGATATCCCTATAACGCACTGTGAGGTTCGTCCACATCGGCTCAAGATGGTAATTGTCCCAGCAGAGCACATCGATTCGCCACATCAGTGTCAGATTCGATGTATCCTCGTAGCCGACCTTTGTTTTGTCAAAGACGGTATCGAGCGTGCAGAGTCTGATGTCATTGGTTAGATAGAATATGTAATTCGCTGCTGTTGATTCGTTGTTTGTGAAGGTTGCGCCGTTTGAGTCATTGATCCTGATATCGAACTCTGCCCCGTTGCGTGTGAGATCGTTTCCTATCATCGTTGTGTTCGTTGAATACTCCTTAAGCAGGACACCGATGCTCGTGTAGTTCGTTATAGTGTTTGCTGTTAAGTTGTGATCCCTTGATGTGTTAAGAGCTATGCCCCGCTCTTTGGCATCAATGTTGTTGTTCGTGAAATTGCCCCAGTTTGACTCGGACATATATATGCCGTCTGTACCCGCTGTGATGGTAGTGTCGATTATGTTGGTGTTATTGCCGTTGGTGCAGTGCACGCCTGTGTTGTTTGCGGTGATGCTGCTGCCGTCTTGGATGGTTACGTGGTGGGACGCTAATAGGCTTATACCATCGCTGAATGATGAGCTGATAGTAACATTTGTAAGGTTTATGTAATGGGCATTGCTAGTAAGTAGTCCGTACAAATCCACAGATGAGCTAGTGGTGTCAGTGATGGTGGTGTGATCGGATGAGCTTATGTGCAGTGCATTGGTGATTGTGCTTTTGATAGTGCTACCTGTGATGTTGTTGTAACTCGAATTCGATTCTAACTGTGCTCCCCAGTTTAGACTAATCGTATCGAGATCAGTGATGTTGTTGCTGGATGATTCGTCCAGTAGGATGCCGTAGAAGTTATTCGATATGGTGTTGTTGGTCAGGCTATTATTATTTGAGTTCTGCAAAAATATACCATAACCGGATTTGCTGCTATTCGAAAGTACACTGTCTCTTATGATGATGTTGGTACAATTGATAAGTGTGATCTTTCCGACATTGCTCACATTGGATGCTGAGAGATATTTCGACTCGATGATTATGTCATGTTCATCATGATAATAGTTCACTTCTTCGCCGTTTGCTGTGTTGTTGCGCCAGATGTAATTATTATAATACGGGGACTCGAATAGTAATGTAAGATTCCCGTTCCCTGATATTGTATTCTCGCTTAAATCATTATTATTCGAATAAAAAGTAACTCCAATACCGCTGTTCGAGAGTATTGTATTGTTTCGTATGATGTTATCTCCAAAGTGTTCAGTACCCGAACCTATGCTGATACCACCGTCACTATTCTCTGATATATTGTTATCTGTGATATTATTATTTCCAATTCCTCTTAAAAAAATGCCTTTGCTATTATTGATGACGCTGTTGTTGATGATGCGGTTGTCACTGCTTGTACCGTCTGAAAGAATACCATTACCAATATTATCCAGAATATGACTGTCTTTTATGGTGTTATTGCTTGAATCGGTAAAATAAACCCCGTCTTTTGCGTTGTTCTCGAAAGTACTTCCACTAATTCCACTCGATGAAGATCCCACGATCCGGACACCATCCCCGTTATGTATCGTGCAGCCCGTGAACCACAGATCGGTACAATTGGCAATTGTTACATGCCCGATGTTATTTTCGTTGGTAATCGTGCCGCTGTCGCTGTAGTTATAATATACCAGCCCGCCGTTTGCGGTGTTGGTGGTGTCGATATCCTGATCATAGTTTCCTGTGACGTACAGGCTGTAATCTCCATTGTTGTTGTTCAGACTGTTATTTCGCAGGATATTGTTCATCGAGGAATCTATGAATATGTCGTGTCCCTGGACGGTGTTTGCGATGCTACAGTCTGTGATGTTGACATATCCTGAGGCCGATGTCAGGTGTATGCCATGGTACTGATTGTTGTGGATGGTACAGTCCGTGATGGTAATGTTATTTGTAGTGTTGATCTGCAATGTATAGCTGTACTCGATTGTGCTTGCGCTCAGATGGCCACGGCTGCCGCTATTGTAGTTGAAATTGTAATATCCGGAATCCCTTGTGATAATCGAATCACTGGTTACATTCATGGTTGCACCGCTTTCGACAATGATGGAAAATCCGTCCCCCATCTGTATCGTTGCATTTATGAGGTTCAGCACAGCGCCGTTTTCCACATAGATGTTGCCGTTAACGGTGCTGTCATTATTGCTCAGATTCGTGCTCCACTGGTCATCAACATCATCAGTTACAGTAATCGTGTAATCATAGGTCGCAGCAGCTTCTACAACCCCGCACATCATCACAAATAGCACAACCAGGCACGTGCAGGTAGCAAGTAAAGACATTGCTCTGACAGGGCGACTGGTATATTTACGTCCAGTGGTTACAGCAGGAATCATAATATTTATCTATTTATTTTATGCGGGGCAACTATTTTATCCCCGATTGAAATATATCTTAAATTTCTGGATTGAATAATTCAAATTTTCAAACCAATTTTTTTAACGTATCGTAAATTATAAACACATTTCGATATAGATATCGGTAATTTTCGTAGTTTCAATTAAATCTTTTGACAGGATTTACAGGATATGTAGAATTAGATCGTATCCTGTTGATCGCAGCCGCCTGAAATTTCCATTTTGTTGAGAATTTCATAAAGAATTCACACTCCATATATTAAAATATTATTTTATATTGTTTTCGTTATTTTATATATCTTTTGGATTTATATTTTCAACATTTGTATAAAGTCTGGTTACGAAATCATTATATATCGAAACAAGAGTATATCATATGAGGATTGAAAGTAATATCTATTTAAATTGTATAAATTAATATAGTATATATATTTTAATAAGTTAAGGCCATGAAAGATAAAAATTACATTATAATAATTGCACTATCAGGCATTCTACTTATTGTAGGTGTTGTCTACCTGGCAGTAACTACAGATATTTTCGCCCCACAAAATGACATTGATGTAGATGAAATTATTATACCGGAATTCGAACCAATTCCGGAACAAACAATAGACTGTGAAATATGTCATACTCATCCGGAAAAAGAAAAGAAACATATAGAGGGCGGCATCTATTGTGAACCGTGTCATGGAACAGATCTCCACGACCTGCACATCAAAGAAACTACAGCTAATCTCTCATGCGTTGTCTGCCATGGTCTTGAACCAATCATCCCGGAAAAACTACCAGGGCATGATAAGATCTGCGATGCATGTCACGACTACCCTGACGCGATCCAACCAAGCTATGGAAATATTGTAACAATACATATGACCAGAGGATACTCCTGCACTATCTGCCACATACAGGATATTCAGAGTATCCATATCAATTCCATGAACAGTAGTTAAGGCAGCATCTATTGATAAATCATTAGTAAGTAAATAGAAAACCCTAAAATATAGTGGATTGAATAATTCACTAATATATGAATTTATAAAAGGTTTAATTATGACTTCGGAACTCACATCTGAACAGGGGTGTATGACACTGATTGCAGGATTGCTTGGTACACTCAGGGAAGTAAATGGCGATGAAGTTACAAGTGATTTAATTTATATGAGTTTTTTTAGAAAAGGGGAAAATTTAGGGGAAAAAATCGGAACGGGCAAAGATCCACAAACTGCTCTGAAACAATTCATTGAATACATCAAGTTTTGTTTTGATATAGAAATTATAAGTGAAAACTCAAAAGAAAAAGAATATACAGCAGATCTACGGTTTAAAAACTGTTTTATAAAAGATATATGCAGTAACCAAGGATTATCCATAAAAAATCCTCTTTGCAGTAGTACTCAAGGTTTAATAGAAGGAGCACTTTCTTTTATGACTGGCAAGCAAATAGATTTGGACATATCTATTATAGAAAAGGATATTTGTCAGGGTACTATAAAATTCAAGAAAAAACGTGATATTTTTCATTTCATATAACTTTCATTATTTACATCACATAAAATAATACTATCTTTTTTATCCGGAAATTTCTAATTATGGGGCTGTCTGTGGAGATTGCGAGGGGGCCGGGGGATTCATGCCCGGTTTATGATGATGTTTTCCAGCAGCCTGTAAATGTCACCTTTACTTTTTTCCCCTGCATTCATTTAAAAATTTACAACCGTTAAATTTTTACTTTATCGATTACATTATGAACTCACGTAATCCTAGACCTATTCAATATTTTATTTAGAAGGAAAACCAACATGCCATTTGAGATAATTGAAAAAAGCCAGATAGTTCCAACAATACACAATATGATCATTTTTGCACCCAGGATAGCTAGAAAAGCCCGGGCAGGCCAGTTCATCATTCTGAGGATAGATGATGCAGGAGAGCGAATTCCCCTGACTATTGCTGATTTTGACCGCGAGAAGGGCACAATAACCACAATCTTCCAGGAGATGGGAAAGACCACAGCTCGGTTATCTGAAATGAACGCCGGAGAATGCCTGCTCGATTTCGTGGGCCCCCTTGGCAAGCCTTCAGAGATAGAGCAGGTAGGTACAGTAGTATGTGTGGGTGGCGGCGTGGGTGTGGCCCCTGTATATCCTATTGCCCGAGCCCACAAGGAAGCTGGCAACAAAGTAATATCCATTATAGGTTCCCGCAGTGCAGACCTGCTGCTGTGGGAGGAAAAGATGCGGGATGTAAGTGATGAACTGTTTATTACAACCGATGACGGCACCAAGGGGCACCATGGTTTTGTTACAGATGTGCTAAAAGAACTGCTCGAAGGCAGTGAATCCATTTCCCTTGTGGTTGCCATCGGACCTCCTATAATGATGCGCACCGTGGCCGGGGTAACCCATCCATTCGGTGTGAAAACCGTAGTAAGTCTAAACAGTATCATGGTAGACGGCACTGGCATGTGCGGTTCATGCAGAGTGCTGGTTGGCGGCGAGACCAAGTTCGCATGCGTAGACGGGCCGGAATTCGATGCACATGAGGTCGATTTTACTTTGCTCATGAACAGGTTGCAGATGTACCAGGATGAGGAGCAGCTTGCTATGGAACACTACAAAAAATGTGAACAGGAAGGATGCCAGTGTTAGAACGACAGGATATGCCAAGACAGGACCCTGAAAAGAGGCGTTCCAACTTTGATGAAGTAGCACTGGGATATTCCCATGAACAGGCTGTAAATGAGGCAAGCAGGTGCATCCAGTGCAAGAAACCTTTGTGTGTGGCCGGGTGCCCGGTAGAGATCGACATCCCTGCTTTTATTAAGTATATAGCAGATGAAGATATGGAAAGTGCTATTAATGAGCTGAAGTCCATGAATGCACTTCCAGCCATCTGTGGTCGCGTATGCCCTCAAGAGACCCAGTGTGAGGAGGTCTGCGTGCTGGCAAAGAAGGGTGAACCCGTTGCCATCGGCAGACTGGAGCGTTATGCTGCTGACTGGGAACTGGAGAACAAGCTGGGGGAACCGGAAAAACCCGAATCGACAGGTAAGAAGGTGGCCGTAGTAGGTTCAGGTCCGGCAGGGCTGACCGCTGCTGCCGAACTGGCAAAGATGGGGCACAGTGTGAACCTGATGGAGGCCCTGCACAAGGCAGGAGGCGTATTGGTCTATGGCATACCAGAGTTCAGGCTGCCCAAATCCATTGTCCAGAAGGAAGTCGAATACATAGAAAGACTGGGTGTTGATATCCACCTCAATAGTGTGATCGGTATGGTAGAGACCGTGGATGAACTACTGGATGAGTATGATGCCGTATTCCTCGGCACCGGTGCCGGGTTGCCCAGCTTCATGAACATCGACGGTGAGAATCTCAGTGGTGTTTATTCTGCAAATGAATTCCTGACAAGGGTTAACCTGATGAAGGCATACCAGTTCCCTGATTATGATACTCCTGTCAAAAAGGGCCATAAGGTAGTGGTTGTGGGTGGAGGGAATGTTGCAATGGACGCTGCCAGGTGTGCGGTTCGCCTGGGTGCCGAAGAAGTGACTGTAGTGTATCGCCGCGGAGATGATGAGATGCCGGCCAGGCGTGAGGAGATTGAGAATGCAAAAGAGGAAGGCGTTATTTTCAAGCTCCTGTCAAACCCCACACGGATACTTGGTGATGAGAAGAACTGGGTAAGGCAGATGGAATGCCTGAATATGGAGCTATGCGAGCCCGATGAATCAGGACGTTGCAGGCCCGTACCTATAGAAGGTTCTGAACATATCCTTGATGTGAATATAGTGATAATAGCAGTAGGGACATCTCCAAATCCGCTTATCCCGATGACTACTTCTAGCCTTGAGACCTCGAAATGGGGTACAATAATAGCAGATGATAACGGTGCCACTTCTAAAACCGGGGTATTTGCCGGTGGAGATGTGGTAACAGGGGCTGCTACAGTCATAAGTGCCATGGGTGCAGGTAAGATTGCTGCTAAGGCTATTGACAAATATCTTAATTCGAATAATTTATAATGTGGTATGGGTGGAAGTAATTTTTTTAGATTCTAATGTAAATTCCGAAAACTATATATATTAAATCTGAATAGATAGGAGCTTGTGAGCGGGAACAACGTTTTTCTAACTAACCCCCACTCCCCAACCCGCTCACACAAAATAACTCTTATTTTACTTTTCACGATAAACCTAATTTGCGATTAACAATAAATTACAACTAATGACAAAGAAAGTGGCTATTATTGGTGCAGGTGCCGTGGGGATGACTGTAGCCACCTATTTGAAACGGCATACGGATTATGATGTTTTGGTATTTTCATCGGACACTCACACTGCGTACAGCCAGTGCGGGATGCCCTTCGTACTGGAAGGTATTATATCTGAATTCCCTGACCTGATAGTAAGGCCGCCAGATACCTTTATTGAAATGGGTATAGACCTGCATCTTAACACAGAGGTCAGGCACATAGATGCCAAAAGCCAGAAAGTGATATCAGATTCTGGTGTTTTTGAATATGATCATCTGGTGATCGCTACTGGTAGTACACCTGTTATCCCGCCCATCCCCGGAATTCACTTAAGCGGTGTGTTCACCCTGCAAACGCTATCGGATGGCATGGACATCAAGTTTAATATTAATGATAACAGCAGGGTGGTGGTTATTGGTGCGGATGGGATAGGGATCGAAGTTGCAGCATCCCTTGTCAGGAGAGGGATTAATACCACATTGATAGGAACCCTGGCCCAGGTGCTTCCACTGACCCTTGATCCAGATATGGCATCATTTATAGAGCAGCATCTTATCTCGATGGGTATCAGGGTAATGACATGTACCAGTGTGGATTCTGTGAATGGAAAACAAAGGGTGGAATCGGTCAGTGCGGGGGGTGAAACACTGCCGACTGATGTTGTTATAGTGACTTCCGGACTAAAGCCCTTGACATCGGTTGCCAGGAAGGCTGGCTATGATATAGGTACTACAGGCGGCATTGTGACCGATGAGGGACTGAGGGTGAGCATGGATGGAGAATTCCAGGATAATGTTTATTCAGGTGGTGAGTGCGCCCAGGTGTTTGATCTCATCACGGGTTCGCCTGTTATCAGCAGGCTGGGTTCGGCTGCCCGGAGGATGGCACGGGTTATTGGCGGGAACCTTGCCGGTAAGGATGCTGTCTATCCACCTACATTAAGCCCGGGTGTGGTGGTGGCGGGGCATCTGGTGGCAGGTTCGGTGGGTATTACCTCGCATACGGCAAAAGTCCACGACATTAACATAATCAGCGGTAGTTCAAAGGGATATTCCAGGGCCGGTTATTATCCGGGTGCTATGCCCCTGTTCGTTAAACTATTGTTCTCAAAAAAGAAGCTTGTAGGCGCACAGGTGGTGTCGAGCGAGGGTGTTAAGGAGAGGATAGATGCTCTCAGCCTTGCCATACGTATGGGTGCAGAAGTCGACGACCTGCTGGATTGGGAGACCTCATACTCGCCGCCGGTTGCCATGGTCATCGACCCGGTAACGTTTGCGGCCGATGATGCAAAAAATAAGATGGAAGGTATAGCTTGATCAACATCGACGGCTCCTACGGCGAAGGCGGCGGCCAGATCATACGCACGGCTGTTGCACTGTCTGCTGTTACAGGAACTGATGTAACGATCAGCAATATCCGCAGCAACAGACCGAAATCCGGACTGAAGGCCCAGCACATGAGTGCTATCAGGACGGCCGCTGACATGACTGGTGCCAGGATATCGGGACTGAAATCCGGTTCCACTGAACTTACATTCAGCCCGGGGGTTAGTACCTCGGGTGGTATTCCAGGCGGTTATTATAAAATAGATATCGGTACGGCAGGCAGTATTACACTACTTCTCCAGTGCCTGATGCCTATCGCCTTGGCAGCACAGGAACCAGTATCACTGGACATCACAGGTGGCACTGATGTGGCATGGTCACCTCCTATTGACTATATGGCCCATGTGCTGCTACCAGTACTTGAAACTATGGGATTAAAGTGTAATATTAAGCTTCAACGCCGGGGTTACTATCCCAGGGGCGGCGGCAGGGTCGCTGCTATTATTCACCCGTCGGCATTGCGGGCTGTGGACCTGGATAAAGAGAAAGAGGCGGATACGAAGAAGGAGGAGGGGATGGAGAAGGAGTGGGAGAGGGGGAAGGAGAAAGAACCCTGTAGAGTTGCAGGCATATCGCATAGTTCAAACCTGCCGCCCCACGTTATGCAGCGGCAGGCAGATGCAGCAACAGCAGCACTGGAAAAGGCAGGCTATAGTTCATCCATTGATACATGGGCAGCCAACTCCCCATCTACCGGCAGCGGGATAACCCTGTGGTGCGGGCATGCCGGCGGCAGTGCCCTGGGTAAGCGGGGGCTGCCTGCCGAGAAGGTGGGCAAGGCTGCTGCTGGAGAGATAATTACAGAACTGGGCTCGGGGGCTGCGGTGGACGTGCACCTTGCCGACCAGTTGATTCCGTACATAGGGCTTGCCGGGGGCGGTAGCTTAACGGTTCGGGATGTGTCCGGGCATACACGGACGAATATATGGGTGGTAGAGCAGTTTTTGGGTGTGGAGTTCAGGATAGAAGAAAAAAAGGATGTTTTTAAAATATCATTATGATTCCGGCTCGGTGATTTCCAGGTACTCGGGCGGTATCTCTTCGGACAGCACGATAAACTTGTTCACCCCCATCATTTCCACACCACCTTCCGTAGCAGCAAAGGCATCTACCCTGAAGATAACCGGATTCTCAGTATGTACACTGGCAGCCTCCACGGCTTTCTCATAAGTGGAACTCAGGTGCACATATCTCTGGCGTACAGGCTTGATCCCCATCTCCTGTATCATATCTGCTTCTTCCTGGCTGGCACCGTAATATACAAACTCCAGGTCGTTCTCAGGAAAATCCAGGTTAATGATAACCGAGTGTCCGTATCTGGCCCTGATATTTTTGCCTGATAGCTGGTACCTGTCCTTCTTATCAGATTCCACAATTGCTATCAACCTGTTATGGGATGCCCAGGGATATCTTGTCATCATAACATCCACCAGCACATCAATATCCACCCAACCATGCTGGTTCATGGCCAGCCCAAGGTCATCCGGAAAATGCCGCAATGCTCCGGAAAGGAACCGGCCCATTCGTTCAGTGCGCTCATCATCCAGCACATAACTGCCAGCTTCGCCGCATTGACATACTTCTCCTCTGAAAAAACCATGTTTCGGACACTTTCGTATCATACAACCAGCAATATTATTAATACATCTTATAAACCTTATTAATCGTTTGAAAAAACAATGTATATTAAAACGTTGCAACAAATATAACATTGTAACAAATACATGAACTTGTGGATGTGAGATTCCCCCGATCATAAAAAAAGGGGTATCATATCGACCGAACGTGAACTATCGGGAGAAATACAACTGACGTTAAAAGCAATATTCGAACCGGAATCTATAGCCGTTATCGGGGCATCGGCAACACCAGGTAAATGGGGTTATACCATACTGAAGAACATGCTGGGCAATGGGTTTCCCGGCCATGTATATCCTGTGAATCCGAAGGCAACGGACATCCTTGAGCAGACATGTTATCCTTCTGTGCTTGATATACCGGGTCCTGTTGATCTGGCAGTTATCGTTGTACCCTTATCTTATGCACTTGCAGTGACAGAAGAATGCGGCAAGAAAGGAGTTAAAGGCATTATTATGGTCACCGCAGGGTTCAGCGAAGTGGGTGGTGAGGGGAAGCAGCTTGAAGAACAGTTGATGGGGATTGTTGACCGATACGGTATGAGGCTGATCGGCCCGAACACACTGGGGGTGGTCAATGCCCATGCAGGCATGAATGCAAGCATTATCTCCAAACTACCTGCAAAGGGTGGGATATCCTTTATCACCCAGAGCGGTACACTGGGACTGGCCCTGGCTGACTGGACAATGGAGATGGGGATCGGCCTGAATATCGTGGTAAGCACTGGCAACAAGGCCAATGTTGATGATGTGGACTTACTGGAATATCTTGCTGATGATAAACAGACAGATGTGATCGCAATGTACATTGAGGGTATCAATCACGGCCGGGAGTTTATGGAACTGGCCAAGGGCATATCCAAACCCATTCTTGCGGTAAAGGCCGGCCGGACCCGGAGCGGTTCAAAGGCCGTATTCTCACATACAGGTAGTCTGGCAGGCTCGGATGATGTTTACAGTGCCGCTTTCAAACAGGCAGGTATTATCAGGATCGAGAATATTGATGACCTTTTTGATTCTGCACTGGCCCTTTCGGTCCAGCCTGCACCCGCAGGCAACAGGGTGGGAATAATTTCCAACGGCGGTGGTGCTAGTATCATAGCATCTGACACATGTGAACGTCTGGGTCTGGCAATACCGGGCTTTGAGCAGGGAACAAGAGCCAGTATCAAGGAACTGGTCCCGAAGTTCGCATCATACAGCAATCCGGTAGATACGGCCGGACTGGCATCCTATGAGACCTATAACGGTATCGTCAAACATATGTTGCGTGACCCAAATATCGATGCGTTGATCGTGATCTATGTGCATACTGTGATGTGGGATTCACGCATTCCGGCAAATGCTATTGTAGATATTCACCGCGGTAGATGTCTTAAACCGGTAATAACATGCTGGCTTGGAGGTGCGGGCACAGAAGCAGGGATAGATATTTTAAAAACTGGCGGTCTTCCCAATTACCCTGTACCTGAAAGGGCTGTTAAGGCCCTGGCATCCCTGGTCAAGCATCATGGGTTTATAGAAAAGGTGAAGGAATGAACGAAAATGAGGAACGGCTCTGGAAATTGTTAGGGGACTGGAATATTCCCGTGCTCCCAATGGCTACAGTATCTTCAGCCGGGGCTGCCGTGGAAGCGGCCAAAACCCTGGGTCATCCTGTTGTAATGAAACTCGTCTCACCTGATATCACCCATAAAAGCGATGTGGGCGGCGTTATACTTGACCTGGGTTCGGATAAGGAGGTAAAGGATGCATATCATAGGATGATGAAGTCTGTGAAACAGCACCTGCCGGAAGCAAGGATCGAAGGAGTAGTATTGCAGAAGATGGCCGAACCCGGACTTGAAGTGATCATCGGTGCTAAACTGGACCCTCAGTTCGGTCATGTGATCATGTTCGGACTGGGTGGAATATTTGTGGAGATATGCAGGGATGTTTCCTTCAGGGTTACGCCCGTGGACAGGGAGATGGCACGTGAGATGGTATTGGAGATTAAGGGCAGTCCTATCATCGAAGGTGCGAGAGGCAGGGAACCTGCTGATCTAAAAGCCATTATTGATGTGATCACCGCATTATCATCTATGCTTGAAAAGAATCCTGATATCACTGAGATTGACATTAACCCGTTGATCGTGTATTCCCGGGGCTCGGTAGCAGTGGATGCCAGGATACTTACAAAATGAGTAAATATTGGTTTTTCAACGTATAGGAAAGTATATATTTTCCTGTAGGCTTAGAAAATGCGAACAAAGTGAGCATTTTATTGACAGGGTTCATCAGTAAAATATATGTAGAATAGCTGAAAGGTATTAATATCCATATTGATTTCATTGAGGTGGCGAAATGGAAAATGACGATGTAGTATATGTCGGTAACAAACCAGTGATGAACTATGTACTTGCAGTGGTAACCCAGTTCAATGGTGGTACCAATAAAGTAACTATCAAAGCACGCGGCAGGGCCATTTCAAGAGCTGTTGATGTTGCAGAAGTGGTGAGGAACAGGTTCCTTGATAATGTGGAAGTGAAGGATATTCTCATATCCACAGAAAAGGTAACATCGGACCGCGGCGAAACCAACGTATCAGCAATGGAAATAACAATAGGGAAGTAGTATTATTTTATATTTTATTCGCTCAGAGCATCAGGTTCCATGAGAATAGAGATACTATCCGGCACCCTGGATTATGACGGCTCCCAGATAGAGCCGCTGTGGGCATATTCAAAAGATATTCCCGGGGACAGCATTGTGTTGTTCAGGGGGGCTATGGACATTCCGGATTCAAATATCAAGGATCTGGAAGACCTGCAAAATAATCTAGCCATCAAGGGCGGGGATATGCTGCACTTCATAGTTGAGCGGTTCGATTCACCGGGCAGCATAAGGCTTGCATATTATATGCAGCGCTTGCTGGTTGTCTGTGCTAAAGATGTCTTATTTCACCACGGCATAGAATCGATACGCAACGGTGATGATATTTTTATTGGTACGGGTAAATTGACTGTTAGCATAGCATCTGCGGGGATTTCCTCTGAGAAAATACATTTTGGCATTAATATTTCATGTAATGGCACGCCTACTGATGTGGAAGTTGCCTGTCTGACCTACCTGGGCATCACTGATTTTATAGGCATGGGGAAGGAGATTGCCACTGCTTTTGCAGCCGAAGTAGATGATATCGAGTCTGACATTGTGAAAACAAAGGGCCTTTGACCTGGTCAGGCATCAAGTTAATCCAACTGAAGAGAGGATTTTCTTGTTGGGATTATAAGTTTAACCTGTTATTCTCGATAATGAAACATGGGACCACTAAAATCCCATGAACATTTCATAACATTTTTATATATAGAATTTAACTCTCAATATCGAAAAGACATATAGGTGATGATATGGAGGAGATTATTGATAATTTTATACCTGTAGCTATTTTCATTCTATTTGGTTTAGTAATACCATTGGCGATAATGTTTATTGTAAAGCAGATATCGCCGAGAAGCAAGACACTAGCCAAGTTCACAACCTATGAAAGTGGTTCTGTGCCCACCGGTAGTGCGAATATGATGTTCAATGTTGAATATTATTCATATGCAATACTTTTTGTATTGTTTGATGTTGAATTATTGTTCCTTTACCCATGGGTTACTGTTTATGTGAATGATGCTGTGATTACAACTACACCAGGTTTTACTACAGGATTTAGCATTTTGGCGATGGTATTGTTTATGATTGTTGTACTATTGGGACTTATATATGAATGGAAGAAGGGGGTCTTGGAATGGGTGAGATAGAGATGGAGCTTCCGCCGAATGTTTCGGTCACTTCTGCCAGCGCAATACAAGAGTTCATTAAAAATTCACCGCTCCAGAAAATTTTGAACTGGGGCAGAAAGAACTCGTTATGGTTCATGACCCATCCGATGGGTTGCTGCGGAATTGAACAAATATGCGTAGGTGTAGCCCATTATGATACTGACAGGTTCGGTATCATTCCGAGGTGTTCCCCGAGACAGGCTGACGTAATGATGATCAGTGGTTATGTTAGCAAGAAATACCTGCCTGCTCTGCAAAGGGTCTGGGACCAGATGTTAGAACCGAAGTGGATATTGATGATGGGTGAATGTGCAATATCCGGTGGTCCCTGGTGGGAATCATATAGTACAGTCACACATCTTGATGAAATATTCCCTGTGGATATTTACATTCCTGGCTGTCCACCAAGACCCGAAGCCCTTTTGCAGGGTTTCATTGAACTTCAGAAAAAGATCGTGGCTGAGAAAGACAGGACTGTAATACCAAATCCGGCAGATGGTGGTGTGTAAAAGATGGGAGATGAAAAAATGGATAAAACCATCATGATAGAACTGTCAAATACGTTCAAGGATGCAGTTTCTGATGTGGATGTTCCCTCACCTAACAGGGCGGTAGCAAGAATAGATCCAGGCAAAGTAAAAGAGATCATGCAGTTTTTACTTGACAACGGTTTCGACCATCTTTCCTGTGTATCAGGTGTGGATTATCCTCCTGATAAAATGGAGGTGGTATATCATGTTACATCATATTCGGCACCGTTGGTCATAACATTAAAAGCTTCCTTACCACGAGATGATCCGAATATTGACTCACTCTGTGGTATCTACTGGAATGCAAACTGGTATGAAAGGGAAACATATGAACTTTATGGGATCAAATTTAATGATTGTCCGTATATGAAGGTCCTATTGCTGATAGAAGAAATGGAAGGAGAATGGCCACTGCGTAAAGATTACGCCGGGTATCCCGATTTAACATAGGTGATGAATAATGACGCATGAAGCAACTCAAATTACTTCCCCACCCAAACCATCTGAGATACTCCTGCATCTCGGACCACAGCATCCGCTGCAGCCAGGTCCTTTTTTGCTTGATCTGAAGATAGAGGGTGAAACAATAAGGGAAGCCGAACTCAAGATCGGTTATATTCATAAAGGTATGGAAAAGGTGTTTGAAGACAGGACATATCTCCAGATCCTTCCGTTGACTGACAGGATATGTTATCTTGCCTCCAATTCCAATAACGATGTATATTGCCGTGGTGTTGAGGAACTGTTGGGCATAGAACCTACAGATCGTGCCAAGTATCTCAGGGTATTAACTAATGAGCTTTGCAGATTACAAAGCCATCTGTTAGGAATAGGTGAATATGCTACAGATGTGGGCTTTTTGACCATGTTCATTTATATGGTCAGGGAGCGGGAAGGGGTAGTGTCCCTGCTGGAAGCTATTACAGGCTCAAGACTAAACCACAATTATGCAAGGTTTGGCGGGGTAGCGAACGACCTGCCGCCAGGTTATAAGGAGATGGCTTTAAAAACCCTGGGAGAACTGAAGAAACAGGTCAAATCACATGATGCGATGCTGTCCAGTGATTCGATCTACCTCAGAAGGACTAAAGGTGTAGGAGTATTAACTGCCAAAGAAGCGGGCGAACTTGGAGTGGCAGGACCGCCATTGAGGGCCGCAGGCGTGGAGTATGACCTAAGGCGGATGGAACCTTATCTGGTATATGATGATCTTGATTTTAAGGTGATCACCCAGACTGATGGTGACGTATTCTCTCGGGTCAAAGTAAGGTTACTTGAGATACTTGAGAGTATCTATATTATTGAACAGTGTCTGGACCAGATGCCTTCAGGTCCGTATAAGCAGGATGTAACACCATATATCACGCGGCCCAAAGCCGGAGAGGTGTATGCCCGTATTGAAGATCCGAGGGGAGAAATGGGAATGTACATAATTTCTGACGGTTCCGATAAACCATATCGTTTCAGGATCAGGGGTCCTGCATTTGCTACGGCACAGGCACTACCGCCATTATTGCTGGGAGGATACGTAGCTGATGTGGCAGCCATAGCAGCGAGTATGGATTCTTGTACCAGTGAGGTAGACAGGTAGGAGGTGTAATTTATGGGAATATTTGAAATTATTATGGATTACCTTGTTATTATTTTTGCAGCCAATCCATTTGCACCCTGGATCAGGGGTGTTCTTGGCGGGCTGGTGATAGGAGCCGTATTCGGTGGAGCTCTTGTAATGGTATATCTCGAGCGCAAGTTCCTGGGAGATATGCAATCCAGGATCGGTCCTAATCGGGTAGGCGGTCGATTTGGTGTATTGCAGTTGATAGCAGATGCTATCAAACTATTCACTAAAGAAGATATTATCCCTGCCAAGGCTGATAAATGGTTATTTATAGGTGCACCGATTGTTGCACTTACATCAGGATTTTTGATGGTGGCGGTAATTCCCTTCGATTATCTTTATATCAACGGGAACTATTATGCAGTAGCAGTATCACGAATGGATATCAGTATCCTGTATCTTGAAGCAGTATCCGGATTGGCTATCTTTGCTACATTTATGGCTGGATGGGGTTCAAGCAGTAAATATGCAGTGCTTGCCGCGTTCAGGAACGTAGCAAAGATGATCGGTTACGAAGTTCCACTAGGTATTACTATTATTAGTGTGGCAGTAATGGCGCATTCACTGGATATCGTGGAGATAGTGGAAGCCCAGTCAAGTATTTGGTTCATTATTGCACAGCCGTTGGGTTTTGTAGTATTCTTCATAGCCTTGTTGGCTGATGTGGGGCGAATACCCTTTGACCAAACTGAAGCAGAAGAAGAACTCGTCGCAGGATGGGCTACGGAATACAGCGGGATGAGATGGGGGCTGGCATTCTTTGCTGAATATCTCCATGCAGTTGTGGGTTCTTTTATTGTTACCCTGATATTCCTGGGTGGATGGAATGGTCTCCCTATTGTCGGCAATCTATACATTCCAGGAATCTTCTGGGTAATTGCTAAGGTAATAATAGTGATGATGCTTTTCATATGGATCAGAGCTGCCCTGCCTAGATACAGGATCGATCAGGTCATAGATATAGGCTGGAAGGTATTAATTCCACTAGCTTTGCTGAACCTTGTGTGGTCCACGATAATAGGGTTATGGTGGGCATAGGAGGGGAAAAAGATGGTATTAAAAAATTTACAAATAACTCTTCGCACTGTATATACAAAATCTGTAACGAGACTATATCCGGAAGAAATTATGGAACTGCCGGATGCATTCAGGGGGCAGCAACATCTGGATATGGATAAATGTGTAGGATGCGGTATATGTTCCCAGATGTGTCCAAATAATGTTATCGAGATTGTAAAAAGCGGAAAATGGTATCCACAATTTGATAACGGGCATTGTATGTTCTGTGGATTGTGTGTTGATTTTTGTCCGAATGGGGCACTGTCTATGACAAAACACTTTGAGATGGCTTGTTGGACCAAGGAAGAAACAATCTACAGTCCTGACCAGCTTGCAGCTCCTAATAAAGCCGAACTTGAAGGCAGGACAGGGGGGTATACGAAATGATAGACCTGCAGATCATACCATTTGCAATCATATCAATAATCATGATCGGTTCATCCATCATGGTGGTAAAATCAAAGGAAGTTGTACACAGTGCTTTCCATTGTGTTATAACTATGATGGCTGCTGCCGGATTTTATGTGTTGCTTAATGCGCAGTTCATAGCTGTAGTGCAGATACTGGTATATGTAGGAGCCATTGGTGTGATGATACTCTTTGCAGTAATGCTTACTACGAGAAACCAGGAGGTGGAGTGAATATGGAACAATTATCAGGCACAGGTAGAGTAATTAGCATGTTGACTGCACTTTTATTGTTGGCAGCATTATTGCTTGCGATAGTTAGTGTTGTCGGATTAGGGCCTTTTGTGCCTAGCACTCTGCCAGAAAGTGTACCTATTGATTATACAGTCTGGGAGGACGGGTCAACGGACGCAAGTGGGATTGAACATGTAGGAGGACTGTTGTTCACCAAATATGTAATTCCCTTTGAGGTCCTTGCACTTGTCCTGTTAGCGGCACTGTTAGGGAGTCTCTACATGGCCAAGAAGGAGGAAGAGTAATGTTACCGGTCAGTTATTATCTAATTGTTGCAGCCATTGTGTTCTGCATTGGTGCTTATGGTGTGATGACATTAAGGTCAGGAATCATGATTATGATGTGTGTGGAACTGATGCTAAATGCAGCTAACATCAACCTGATAGCTTTTGCATCACATTTCAGCCAGGTGAACGGTCATGTTTTTGTGCTGTTCAGTATTGCTCTTGCAGCGGCTGAAGCAGCTATCGGGTTTGCAATATTAATGAGTATATTCAGGTCTAAGAACAATGTCAATATCGACAATATCAACATTCTGAGGTGGTAAGATATGGCTGTTGATAATATAGTATATTTGATACCGGCACTTCCGGTGTTAGCATTCGTACTTACCCTTGCTTTTGGCAAGAAACTACCCTCAGGCGGAGGATATATACCGATAGTGGCAATCGCCATATCCTGTATTATATCTGTAATGGCATTTTTGCAGATATATAATACACATGTGCCCATTGAGGTATCTGCTCATTGGTTTTCAGTATTGAACGTTGGTATTTTTATCGATCCTCTGGCAAGTGTAATGTTGTTGATGGTCACTTTTGTGAGTTTGCTCATTCACATCTATGCTATAGGTTATATGGCACATGACCCTGCCAAACCCAGATATTTTGCAGAGACCGCATTGTTCACTGCTGCTATGCTGGGTGTGGTGCTGGCAGACAACATCCTTCAGTTCTTTATTGCCTGGGAACTGGTAGGTCTGTGTTCATATCTGCTAATTGGTTTCTGGTTCAGGAAACCTACAGCAGCTGCTGCCGGAAAGAAGGCATTCCTCACAACCCGTGTGGGTGATGTGCTGTTCTTAGCTGGTATAGTAATATTATTCTTTAATATGAGAGAACATGTGCTTCCTCATATAACCGGGCATGAGACAGTATATCTGCTCCAGTTCAGTACGATCTTCGACAATATTCATCATATACCATCAGGTCAACTTACTATCATTACACTGCTCTTCTTTGGCGGTGCGGTAGGTAAGAGCGGGCAGTTCCCGCTACATGTGTGGTTGCCTGATGCAATGGAAGGTCCGACTACGGTATCGGCCTTGATCCATGCAGCTACTATGGTTACTGCTGGTGTGTATCTGGTTGCCAGGACGTTCCCGATGTTCATTGCATCTCCTGGGGTTGAATTAGCCGGAATTACAATTCCTGCGACACTTACTGTTGTAGCTTATATAGGAGGTTTTACAGCACTGTTCGCATCTACCATGGGACTGGTAATGAATGATATTAAACGTGTACTTGCCTTTTCCACGATCAGCCAGCTTGGATATATGATGCTGGCACTGGGAATGGGATCGGTAATAGGTGTAGCTGCAGTAGGTTTTGCCATGTTCCACCTGATCAATCATGCCTTCTTCAAAGCATGTCTGTTCTTGTGTGCAGGTAGTGTCATTCATTCGACTGGTACAAATGATCTGCGTGAAATGGGTGGTCTGATGAGTAAGATGAAGATCACAGGGATCACCATGTTATTTTCTTCACTGGCACTTGCCGGTATTGGTATACCATTTGTTAAAATACTTGGTACACCTATTGGTACCAGCGGCTTTGTCAGTAAGGATGCGATCATCGTAGAAGGTTCATATATATTTGCCCACATGACTAATGACTGGATCCCATTTGCCTTTGGTATATTAGCGGCATTATTAACAGCAATATATACATTCAGGCTGTGGTTTATGGCATTCACAGGCAAACCCCGCCAGGAAAGACATCCTCATGAGTCGCCAGCAACTATGACAGGAGTTTTATCAATTCTTGCTGTATTTGCATTGGTATTTGGAATGCTTACCTTCATTCCTTTCACGAATTTCGTAGGTCATACCTATGATCATCACGAGATTGAACATCTTGCTGGATTAAGTGGTAATGATGGTATAATAGATCACGATAAACTTCATCATATTATCACAGAAGAAACTTCCCCAATAATATTCCTATTACCGGTTATTGTTGGTGTGGGTGGACTACTGTTAGCATGGGTGATCTATAACAGGCGGTGGATAAGTGTGGCATCGATCGGGAATATGAAGAATCCGTTATTCGCGATTCTTGCCAAGCGATACTACCAGCATGAGATATTCATTGAGCTGATATCCCTGAAGTTCACTTATGGAGTACTTGCCCTGGCCGGTGAGTTCAGTGACCGTAAGATAGTTGATGGTATCATTGACGGCATCAGTTCATTTATCATAGGAGGAGCAGAAGTCTTGAAAAAGATTCAAACAGGCGTGGTGCAGAATTATGCCACAGCAACGATTTTAGGGGTGGGCCTGATAGCCCTTATCCTTTCATTCTGGGAGGTGATCTAAGTGGTGGATTATGTACTTTCGTTAATATTGTTCATCCCACTCATAGGTGCTGCCCTAACGCTGTTATTTGCTAAGAGCCGTGAATCAGCCAGAATGGTTGCATTTGTCTCATCAGCAATATCATTTGTACTTACGATAATGATATATCTCCAGTTCAAATCAGGTTTAGCTTTCCTGGAATTCCAGTTCATAGATAAAATTCCATGGATGGACTATATGGGGATAAGTTATTATCTGGGTGTTGACGGAGTCAGTATGCCGTTGATACTATTAAATGCGATACTGTGTCCATTGACCATAATTTATGTATGGGGAGAGAACAAACAGCCCAACCAGTTCTTTGCTTTGATACTGGTACTTCAGGCTGGAGTGTTTGGGGTATTTATGGCCCTGGATTTCTTCCTGTTCTACATATTCTGGGAACTGACACTAATACCACTGTACTTCCTGATAAGTATCTGGGGCGGTCCTAATAAGGACTATGCAGCAATTAAGTTCTTCATTTATACTCATGTTGCCAGTCTTGTAATGGTGCTGGGTATATTTGCGCTGTATTTCAGTACCGGTGTTAATACCTTCGAAATACCTGTATTGTTACAGGCATTTTCTGACATCGCATCTCCTGAGATGAGAGTTGGTATTTTCCTTGCCCTGTTCTTTGGGTTTTTAGTGAAGATGCCTACCGTACCTTTCCATACCTGGCTTCCGGATGCCCATGTGGAAGCACCCACTGCAGGCAGTGTCCTGCTGGCTGGTGTGCTGCTTAAAATGGGCGGCTACGGGCTGTTTAGGGTATTGTTACCAATGATGGATGGCCTGGGACCATATCGCTCAGATATAATCACATTGATGGCTGTGCTGGCTGTGGTAAGTATATTATATGCCACATTTTTGGCACTGGCCCAGAAAGATCTGAAAAAGATGGTCGCTTACAGTAGTGTAGCCCACATGGGTTATGTGATGCTTGGAGCTGCCGCATTCAACTACATGTCAGTTTCAGGAGCCATGTTCCAGCAATTCAGTCACGGACTGATCACTGCCGTGCTTTTCATGAGCGTGGGTGTGATACAGCACAGTGTTCATACCAGGATCATACCAGACCTGGGCGGATTGGCTGACCGGATGCCCAAACTTGCCTTCTTGATGATGTGTGGATTCATGGCATCACTGGGACTTCCGGCTATGAGCGGTTTTATTGCCGAGTTTATGGTACTTACAGGAAGTTACCTGACTCTGCCAATATACGCACTTATAGCAATGCTGGGTATTGTAGCTACGGCCGGGTATCACTTGTGGGCATTGCAACGTGCCATGTTTGGCAGTTACAATGAGAAACTTGGTGAACCTCATGATCTGGCTAACTTCGAACTGATACCCATGGCGATACTGGTGTTGTTGATAATATTGTTTGGAGTATATCCGGGATCAGTGATGGAAATGTTTGAATATGCCAGTAAAATCATTCCAGGAGTGATGATATGAATTATATAGAACTAGCTTCCCAATTCGCTCCAGAACTGATATTGACCATCGGGGCTCTTGCCATTATGATGATCGGTCTGTTTCTGGCAAATTCACAGAAAAAGGTACTGGGATATCTTGCCACAATATTCCTTGCAGTGGCCAGCTTGGTCATTGTGTGCAGGGGAATATATGATATACAGATGGAAGGCATACTGGCAGATTCCCTGACCATTGACCCAATGAGCCAGTTCTTTAAGCTGACATTCTTAGTGGTATCCCTGATTGTGGTTATAGCATCGATAAAGGAGTATGATGGCCATCAGAATCAAGACGAGTATTATACTCTAATACTACTCGGGACCATCGGAATGATGGTAGTGGCCTCAGCGATAGATATTGTAACTATGTTCATCGGGTTTGAACTGGCCAGTTTATCCACTTATGCACTGGCAGGATTCAATAAGAAGGATTCAAATAGCCTGGAAGCGGCAGTCAAGTACTTCATCGTAGGTGCCCTGTCATCCACATTGCTGTTGTTCGGTCTTTCATACATATATGGCATGAGTGGTGGCCTTACAAACATCAGTGAACTGGCAGTTTTCTTTAACAGTAATCCCACGGTCCTCCAGAGTCCAATGGGTGTAATAGCTTTGATGCTGATTGTGGCCGGATTTGGATTTAAGATGGCATTGGTACCGTTCCATATGTGGGCGCCGGATACATATCAAGGCGCACCCACCGTTATATCAGCATTACTGGCAGCCGGGTCAAAGAAGATGGCATTCGTTGCAGCTTTCAGGATATTCCTGGTAGCAATGATAGCCATCAAGATCGATATAGCAATGGTGTTCATGATTCTTGCAATAATTACTATGACCCTTGGGAATGTGGTTGCCCTTAGCCAAAGGAGCTTAAAGCGAATGCTGGCTTATTCTTCAGTGGCACAGGCAGGATATATTTCCATGGTGTTTGTAGTCATGTCACCCGAGGCATTGACTGGAGGCATACTGTATGTTATGTCCCATGCTTTCATGAAGACGGGTGCTTTCATTGCAGTGGCAGCACTGGGATATATGTTGTTGAAGGAGAACAGTAATGCTAAGGACGTTGATCATCTGGATAACTTTGCCGGACTGGGTAAAAGGTCTCCATTCTTGGCATTCAGCATTATGATATTCCTGTTTGCCCTGGCTGGTATTCCACCAACAGCAGGTTTTGTCAGTAAGTTCATACTGTTCTATTCAGTGCTGCAAGGAGGATTTTTGCTCCTGGTGATCTTTGCCATATTGAATAGTGCATTGTCCCTGTATTATTACGCCAGGGTTGTGAAATATATGTATGTACTTCCGCCTTCGTCCGATGAAAAATTGAAAGTACCCGGAGCATATGCACTGGCTATACTGCTGGCAATTATAGGCGTGCTGGCAATAGGAATTGTTCCTGAACCATTCGTCAACTGGGCAGCAAATGCGGCTAATGTATTGGGATTATAATAGGAGGTGAAAAATATGGCAGATTGTGATCTATGCGGAGTAGGAAGACCTACTCTATGTCCTGTGAAACCCGATGTACCGAGATTCAGAAACGCCTACCCTACAGGGATGTGGATGGCCATTTGCGAGGAATGCACCAACGCCTCCCATGACGCCAATAAAATCCGTGCAAAGGCAAAAGGTTCCAAATGCAACCTTTGTGGAAGAAAGGGTGAACAACTGTATGCCGTGGAAATGAGAGTTCCTGATTTCAGCGAGCCTTATTATAAGGAAAAAGTGGCGGAAATCTGTGAATCATGCTTGGAAGCCACCGAGAATGCATACAACAAACGGCAGGCAGAACTGGCATCCCATAAAGGCCACCATTAATTGAAAAGGGGTACTTTTTACCCCTGTTCATTCTTTTTTACTGGTTTTTTTTTATATTTTAATTTCACCTATCAGGTAAGTGATAGTAGAACCTGTTATTTTCATATAGTACCAGTTACCTAACGGTAAATCCTCTTTCACTACGATGTTATTGTAATAGATATCCCGTCCTATAGTGGAATTATCCTTACCCACTTCTGTTGTCAAAACATGTAGAGTATCCCCTATCCTCTTTTTGAGCAGTTCCCTGTTAACAGTATGATGTACTTCCGTCAGTCTACGTGAGCGTTCTTTTTTCTTCCATGATGGCAGGTCACGCAGTTGGGATGAGGGTGTGTTCGGTCGTGGTGAATACCTGGTGATATTGACCTTCTGAGGACGAATTTCCTTTAGCAATTCCAGTGTATCAATAAAGTCCTGCTCGGTCTCTGTAGGATACCCTACAATAAAATCTGTTGAGATTACCATTCCAGGAAAATTGTTCCTGAACGTATCAACGATATATTCGAACTCTTCTGATGTATGCTTGCGGTTCATGTGTTGCAGGACCCTATCTGATCCGGACTGTATAGGAATGTGAAGGAACTTGAAAATATGCGGACTTTTAAAGGATTCAATTACATCGTCGATAATGTCAATAACCGTGGACGGGTTCATCATGCCAACTCTTATCATATAATCCCCTTCAACAGTGGTTACGTCACGTAGCAGTTCAGGCAGTTTTATGCCCATATCCATGCCGTAAGCCGATGTGTCCTGTGAAGTAAGCTGGATCTCCCTGGCACCACGCCGTACAAGTAACCTTATCTCATCAACAATATCGTGAACAGGGCGGCTTACCAGTTTGCCCCTGGCCTGCTTTACAATACAGTAGGAGCACTGTCTTGCACATCCCTGTGAAATGCTAACAATACCTGTTACACCATCCAGTATTGGAACATCATAGGGGGCAGGGGCAGTAATACCATTACTACCTACAATATCGGTAATATTATCCAGTGAAGCAGGTGTTACTGACGGGTAGTTGATACCGTCCAGGATATCGGGCTGGGCTGCAGGTAAGCACCCTGCTACCACAATGTCCTTACCTAGATCAGATACTGAATTGATATATTTTAGGACTTTTTGCTGGGTGGTCTGCGTAACCGTGCATGTGTTAACTACCACCAGGTCAGCAGAATCCGGATTGTCGATAAAAACATGACCTTGCGAGGCAAGCAATTGCATGATCCTGTGACTGTCGGCTTTATTAGCCGTACAGCCAAAGGTCTTTATGTATATTTTCATCCTTGGAAAAGGATTTAGGTTACAATCATATCAAGTCTATCCATCTCAATAGCATTGCGAATCTCCATTGCCAGCCGTCTACCTGTGCTCATGGGGATGCGCCAGGTGGTATTGCCGTAGGGGTGCCCCACAGACATGTGAACATTTGTTCCGCCGCCCACCCTGGGAGCCACGTCATAGATGTAGAAGTTGAGATCTTTATCCACGCAGGTCTGGAGACAGAAGGGACCGATTATACCTGGATCGTAGTATTTCCGTGCGGCTGATACGTACTTCTCTGCCAGTTCAAAAGCTTCTTCGAGTAGTGATTCCCTTAGTGTGGCTGAGTTGTGGCCGCAGACCGTGTACTCAGGTGTTACCTGCCCGGGATTAAGTGTCATCTGCTGGGGCGCGGGCAGCCTGACATGTCCGTCGAGGCTTGTCTCGAACCGCCAGTCGATACCCAGTAGCTCGACCGGACTTAGGTCTTCTTCGATTGGTGAATAAAAGAAATCAAGATTAAAGACCGGGCCGATGATATAGCGTTCGATGCGGGCGTTATCAAGAGCGGACTGGGTTATGACGTTCTGTGCCAGAAGTGATTCTGATTTTTCCAGGTATTCCTCATAGGTTGCGGCACTAAAGAAACCCCGTTCAAGTTTCTTGACAGCATGGGGTAGTTTTACCATGACCAGTTCGTCTATTTCCTGTGGGTCTTCCAGCTTTTCAGGATAGGGCAGACCGGCTTTATCTAGCAGCCAGTAGTAGTCCTGTTTCTCGCCACGCTCTTCGCTTCGCAGCAAGTTCCGGCTGCCCACAAGTGGTACCCTGAAATCATCTTCGATAGCGTCTATACCGCAGTAGGATGTAAAGGAGCGGTTAGGTATGAAAAGTATGTTATTGTCGATGAGTGATTGCTGTTCTGCAGGCAGGAGAAGTTCATCAAAACTGTCGTATACAACCCAGTCGTCCACCACGCCGCGTATGACGCAGCCGTCTTTGTCACACTTTGTCCTGAAGTAATTTGTGTAGGTCTGTTCACGGCCGCTGCGGCATATGGCATAGGTCTGGAAACCTTCTTCCACTGCTCCGTCAAATACATCCAGGGCTGAATGGGATGCTACGGCACCGATCTTGTAATCGGTTGGGTCATATTCCTGGAGTACTTCTATAATCTCGTTTCTGTCGATCATGTTAGGTTGCCCTCGCAAAGAATGAATGTTGAATAATGGCTATAAAAGGGTAGGAGATTATAAATAGGTGATGTTTTCGTTATGTCCTGCGGCGGAAGCATAAGGATTAATAGGCAGTAAGGCTTAGTGGTTAGTACCGAAATGAGTTAAAAATTTACTGACATACGGCCGTGGTCTAGACGGCCAGAGTTACGCCTCTGTAGAGCGTGTCCCATTCACATCCGGCTCGATGAGACCAAAACGTAATAAAAAATAGCAATAAGCGGCCGTGGTCTAGCGGTATGACAGTGGCTTCCCAAGCCACTAATCCGGGTTCGATTCCCGGCGGCCGCATTTGTTTATTGTCAATTTATGGACGCAATTGCAAATCTGGATGAATTATATCCACCCGATGAAAAAATCCACACATAATTTATAAAAAAGGTTGAAGCAGCCGAACGCAGGGTTAGAGAAGGTAAATTCACTCAATATACACCTGAAAAGTTTGAAAACTTTGTTTTGCATTCATCGTCATATTTCGAGCATAATTTTCATCTTTTTGTCTCTAGGCCAGTATTCACAAAAGATTTAAATCTACCAAGGTCCATCTAAAACTTCATCCATAGCACTTGGTTTCACAGATTTCTAACGTGAAGACCATGCTAAAAATGCTGGATTAGCCGCAGACGAACCTTGCAAGGTTCGATCGAAGCGTGCATTTCGCTTTGTCCAATAGCACAAAAGTCCCACAATGCGGGGGTAGCCCAGCCAGGTCAAAGGCGCAGGGCTTAGGACCCTGTTTCGAAGGAATCCGAGGGTTCGAATCCCTCCCCCCGCACCTTCAAATTTTCTTGCATTAATTAATATAATAAGAATATATTTTGTTCACTATTTTACAATTTAGTATCATACTGAAGATGAAACTTATGCTATTGTAAAAACGGGTTCAAAAAGATCATTCAAAATCCTCAAATGATCATTTCATCTTTTTCTTGGCTTTTGCAAGTTTTTTCTTAGCATCACCGCTTCCAGAAGCAGCAAGTTTTTCAAGTTCTTCCAATTGTGCCTTTTTCTTAGCACTTTTCCTTCCCATATCCTTCTTAGACATTGCCATAGAAGATATATTTATAAATTTAAACTACTTAAATTATTCTAGAAAAACCCAGGTGATTCAGCAATTATTGTTTTCGAAGATACATTTATCTCAATATTCAGTAGAAAAATCATATTCTTTTCACCATATAGGACTACATAATTTTCTTAGTATCAATCAAATATTTTGACATGGTATCCAGGATTGGATTCTATATTGTCTGAAATTTGCATTTTCTTGAATACTAGATAATGAACCATATTGTCCTTTAAACCGTCAGCACGGGTTGATAGAGCATCAGGGAGTCACCGACAGTATATCCACATCTTGTAAAATTTCTACATGTGGGTCAGGTGGAGCTTTCTTTGGGGCTATATTGTTCGGAGATACTGGCTGTGAGGGAAAGATTTATTACCCCTTCAGCATCAACTATTCTTATAAAGCTATTGACCTGCCAGATATGTCTCGAAATAAAATTATGGACAATATGTTCCAGTGGGTAAGACAAGACCTGTCGAACTTAGGGGGATTGAAGATGTCACTTGTCGCCAGTCAGGACGGTTATATCTTTAGCCAGCCTGCCGAACCCAATATAGAAAAATATGCAAAGGCCTCAGCAACAATGTTGAGAACTGCAGATATTGCCGTACCAAGATCCGGGCAGAATTGTTCAAGGGTTATCATTGATTATCCCAATGAAAGACTGATTGCGATTCGTGCAGGACCCAAGGCTCTTGTTGCCGTATTGATCGAACCTGACACAAAACTGGATCCGATAGTCCTTGAACTGGACAAAGTAGTTCGGAAAGTCCAGGAAATACTGTAGTCCAAAAACTAAATATTTAAGCGTAATCACACCTTCTTAGCCAAAAATTATCACTATATAGGGGCACTCCTTTGAACGGACCGACCAAACCCATAATATTAGGTATAGAAGGGACTGCATGGAACTTAAGTGCAGCCATTGTGGACACATTTGATGTAATAACCGAAGTAACCTCTACATATGTTCCACCAACCGGAGGCATCCATCCCAGGGAAGCATCCCAGCACCATGCTGACCATATTAAGAGTGTAATATCTGCGGTACTTGCAAATGCCAGGGATAAAGGAATTGCCCCTGGCGATATCAATGCTATAGCTTTTTCCCAGGGTCCCGGGCTGGGGCCATGCCTGCGCACCGCTGCCACCGCGGCCCGGGCACTATCCCTTTCACTCGACATACCACTTATCGGCGTGAACCACTGTGTTGCACATATAGAAGTGGGGCGCTGGAAGACACCATCACAGGACCCGGTGGTACTGTATGTGAGCGGGGCAAATTCCCAGGTACTGGCTTACAGGGCTGGGCGTTACCGTGTGTTCGGTGAAACACTGGATATCGGTATCGGCAATGCCCTTGATAAATTTGCCAGGGGTGCGGGGTTACAGCATCCGGGCGGTCCCAAGATCGAGGAGTTTGCTAATAATGCATCATCCTATGTGCCGCTGCCCTATGTTGTGAAGGGAATGGACTTTTCATTTACGGGCCTGTCCACTGCCGCATCCGCTGCCCTGAAAACATCCTCTATAGAAGATGTGTGTTTTTCATTTCAGGAAACCGCATTTGCAATGCTGGTGGAGGTCACGGAAAGGGCGGTGGCACATACCGGTAAGAACGAGATACTGCTTGCGGGCGGTGTGGGTGCCAATATGCGGCTGCGGGAGATGCTTGAGATCATGTGCAATGAGCGGGGCATTTCGTTCTATGTGCCTGAGAAGCGGTTCATGGGTGATAACGGCAGCATGATAGCATATCTTGGGCTTCTGATGTTCGAGCAGCAGAACCTGTTGCCGCTAAATGAATCACATGTTCGGCCTAATTACAGGCCCGATGATGTTGTGGTTACCTGGCGTGGGGATTGACCTGGCCGGATACTGTATGCGGATAATTTAGAATTATTCATATTTATGTAATCTCAATATTTAATGCCAGATAAGGACTCCTCCTCCCACTACAATTCCAAAGTTCTTATAACCACCAACTCCAACTTAGCTTCACATGATCATCGACGCCCACGCCCACATCTTCCCTGACAAGATAGCCTCAAAAGCCATTGCCGGACTGGAACAGCAATACGGCGTCAATGCCTGCGGCGAGGCTACCGTACCCGGCATACGCACAAGCATGCAGGCCGCAGACGTGGATGCCTCAGTTATACTTTCGGTTGCCACCACCCCGGCGCAGGTGGAGAGCATCAACAACTGGGTGGCAGAAATATCCACCTTTGCACCCCACTTTATCGGTCTGGGGGCCATGCATCCCGAATATCCCGACCCTGAGGGGGAGATCCGGCGCATGAAGGAAATGGGGATCAAAGGTATCAAGCTGCACAGCGAGTTCCAGCACTTCTACCCTGATGAGAAGCGAATGTATTCTATTTACGAGGCGCTAAGCGACGATATGGTACTTGTGTTCCATGCAGGCGATGAGGTCACCCCGGTCAGGCACGTGCACACCACGCCAGACAGGATTGCCAGTGTACTGGACTCATTTCCCGGGTTGAAAGTAGTAGCCGCCCACCTGGGAGGATACCGCTGCTGGGACGAGGTGGAGCGCCACCTTCTGGGCAGGGACCTGTATCTGGATACAGCCTATGTGTTCCCCATACCCGGGCACGAACACATCACAGTAAAGCGCATCAGAGATATCATGGAGGCGCACGGGTTTAACAGGATACTGTTCGGCACTGATTATCCTTTCAGGGACCAGGGTAGTGAAGCGGCCAATATACAGGGACTGGACATCGATGACAGGCACAAGGTTCTGGTACTGGGCGAAAATGCAGCCGCATTATTTAACATTGATACGAACGGGACGTGAAAAAAGATTGAGGACCATTGACTTTAACGACGAGAACTGCACCATTGTGATGGTAGACCAGACCCTGCTGCCTGTAGAATACAAGGTCATCGAGTGCGACAACATCGCTTCCCTTACCAAGGCTATTTCGTCGCTGCGGGTGCGGGGTGCACCTGCACTGGGTGCGGCAGGGGGTTTTGGCATTGCCCTGGCAGCCGCTCGCAGCAGTGCCAGTTCCATGGAACAACTTCTGGACGAATTATGCAGGATAGGTGATGTCATAAAGGCCACCAGGCCAACTGCCGTTAATCTTGCCTGGGGTGTGGATAGGGTGCTGGGTGCGGCCCGGGATGCATACGATACTGACAGCATACGCAGTATAGTCCTGGCCGAAGCAAAGGCCATTGCCAACGAGGACGTAGAATTGAACAAAAGGCTTGGTGCACACGGTGCCGCTCTCCTGGAGGATGGCGATACTGTCATGACCCATTGCAATGCGGGCCGGATGGCCTGCGTAGACTGGGGCACAGCCCTGGGTGTGGTTCGAAGTGCCGTTGAGGCTGGCAAGGAAATAAAAGTGATCGCCTGCGAGACAAGGCCGCTGAACCAGGGAAGCAGGATAACCGCATGGGAACTTATGGAGGACAGCATCCCTGTGACACTGATAACCGATAGTATGAGCGGGCACGTGATGCGGCAGGGTATGGTGGATAGCGTAATAGTGGGAGCGGACCGTATCACCCAGGATGCGGTGTTCAACAAGATAGGTACCTACACCCACAGCGTAGTAGCAGGAGAGCACGAAATTCCTTTTTATGTGGCTGCACCTGTTTCCACGTTTGATTTTGAGAGAATGGAAGACGAGGTGGAGATAGAACGGCGAGACGCAGATGAACTGCGATATATTGACAATTGCCAGGTTGCACCTCTGGACGTGCCTGTATACAACCCGGCCTTTGATGCCACTCCAATGGAGAACGTGACCGCTGTTATTACAGAGAACGGGATATTCAGGCCACCGTTCTTGCTGGATGAGGTCAGGATAAAATATTAAGGACAGCATCTTGGAACCATATCACTTCACAATCCGGATAGGTATGATCGGTGATTATTCTGCCAGGCTAATTGACCGTAATATTTAACTATTTGTATAGAAAGTATAATAATCATGATACAAAAGTTCATCGACCGGGAAAATGAACTGGATTTTTTGGAAAACTGCTATAAAAGCTCCCGATCGGAATTCATAATCATATATGGCAGAAGGAGAGTTGGAAAAACCGAACTTATACAAAAATCCTTAGAAAACAAAAATGGTGCATATTTCCTTGCCTCAAAAGATACAACTTATGAGAACATCAATGAATTTAAACAAACTATAGCAGAACAATTGGATATTTCAATATTCTCAAGAATTGAATCGAATTCATGGACTGAATTGTTTGAAAATCTTGTAGAATTCCTCAATGAAACTGTAAAGACAATAATCGTAATAGATGAATTCTCATACTTAATAGAAGTTGACAGGGCTGTTCCATCACTGTTCCAGAAGATATGGGACCAGATACTTAAAGACCGGAATATTATGCTTATTCTCTGCGGCTCAAGTGTCAGCTTAATGGAAACTGAAGTGCTTGGGGTCAGGTCTCCCCTTTTTGGAAGAAGGACCGGACAGTGGGAAGTTACACAACTGAGGCTGGATCCTGTTAGAAAATTCCTGCCTGGATATAGTACAGATGACGTTCTAAAAACCATTTTCACAATTGGAAGTATTCCCGCTTATCTGGATAAATGGGATGATACACTAACAGTTTTTCAAAATATTGAGGAAAATATCCTGTCGAAAGGAAAATACCTCTATGAAGAAGTGGATTTCTTATTGAAACATGAGTTTCGTGAGCAGTGGATATATGCGCTTATTCTCAAGAAACTGTCACTTGGATATAATTCTCTTGGCAAGTTATACTCGGCCACAAATATGGACAAAGCCAATCTTTCAAAATATCTGAATACGCTTGAAAACCTGCACATTATACGGCATATTTTACCAATACATAAAAGAAAGGGCGGGATATATGTAATAAATGATGATTATTTTGATTTCTGGTTCAGGTTCGTATACAGCAACAGGGGTATGCTTGAGGTCGGGAATAAAAAGGAAGTAATGACCAAGGTGCAAAAAGAGTTTAATAGTTACTGCGGGAGACGGTTTGAATATTTTGTTGAAAAATTGTTGAGATGGAATTGTGTTGATATTCCCTTCAGCTACACAGGAATAAATAAGTGGTGGCATAAGGATGTTGAGATTGACCTTCTTGTAGTGAATGATGAATCAAGGGATGTTTTATTTATGGAGTGTAAGTGGAGGACACTCTCTTTGAAGCAATCTCTGGCAATTCTTGAAAAACTTAAACTTAAGGCCGGTTTTGTGAACTGGAACAAAGGCAAACGAACTGAGTTTTTTGGTCTTGCTGCAAAGAAGATAACAGGTAAAAAGGAATTGAAAGAAAAGGGCTTTGTAGTTTTTGATCTGGATGATATATGAGGGATTGTTGTATGTTTATTGTTATATATTACTCCGCATGTATAATTTAGAACTTTTGTGTGAAAAGACTCGATAATTCTTGTTGATATTTACCCAAATTATTGAAAAAACGGTTAGTTGCATTGACAAATTGGGCGTAATCTTCATGATATGTGTTATTTACCAGATGCTTCTTTGTGAATTTCCATAATCTTTCAATAAGATTGAGGTTTGGTGCATAAGGAGGCAAAAAAAGTAGCAAGATGTCATTTTCTTCTGCAAAAGCTCTTGTAACTCTCGCATAATTATACCTTGCATTGTCCAGTATAACAACAATTTTCCTGCCGGGATATTTTTCTTTAATCTTCTTTAGGAACTCAACAATACGCACGGAATCACACGTTTCTTCTGTTAATATTGTAGTCACAGAAAAATCTTCAATATTGAGTGCTCCAGGTATATTGATTATTTTTAGACCAGTATTGGATTTTATTGTGATTGTACCTTTTTTACCTCGTGGCTGCCATATTCTTGCGTTTATTACATTATGGAGAAGATGACACGGATCAAAAAAGAGCAGAACCGTTCCTTTTTCTTGGGAATAGTACTTTATCTGCCGGATAAAATCTTTCTGTACTGTTTCGGTTTGAGCCTTGCCTGGAATCAATCCTGTTTTCTTAAAGGATAATTGAAGTTTTTTTTACACAAGAGCTGCACATGACTCAAATTGTACTCAATACCAAAGTTTTTCTTTA
>JAAXOC010000041.1 GCA_014237145.1 ANME-2 cluster archaeon | reverse complement strand
TTAGAGGGCTTGGGGCTGGCAACGGCCCCCGGCTACTCGGCGGATAGTTATCGCATAATATAGCGGGTATGGACATCCAACACAAGGTTGGGGATGCCCTGGACTTGTAGTCCTACGGTGGAACGGCTGAGGCTATACTCCTGGAAGGCGGGAAAAACAAAGTAATGTCTTCAAAGCTGGAAATCAGGTGCGAATAAATATGTGATATAATTTTGCTCAGTTATCCACAAGGTATTAAATAAGAGGTCAATATATCTAAAACATGGGGTGAATTTATATGAAAATGAAAGTAAATGACATTGAATTATTTTATGAGGTACATGGTGAAGGCGAACCAATCATTTTTTCTCATGGATGGATGTGCGATTGTTCGGTATGGAACTCTCAAATTGAGTTTTTCTCTGAAAAGTATAAAGTGATTGCGTATGACCAAAGAGGACATGGCAAATCGGATAAACCAAAATCCGATTATTCTATTGAAACATTATCGAATGACCTGTACTCTCTTATACAAGAACTAAATCTTGAAAAAGTTATACTTGTTGGTCATTCGATGGGAGGTATGACAGCTATCACATTTGCATTGAATCATCCTGATAAAGTCTCTAAACTGGTATTAGTTGGCACTTCAGCAAAAATGAATTTTTCAGGGTATATCCAAATATGGATCATGATGCATATTTTCTCTTATGAGTCATTCGCTCGTGGGATGATTGATTTACTGTATGATCCTTCTGAACAAGTTAAGAAGGAGGCGTTTGATAGAGCTATGAATACCCAAAAGTTTGTAAGCTATGATTGTGCTACAGAATTCATGAAAAATTACGATAAAAGAGACCGAGTTTCCAAAATAAAAGTGCCAACACTAATTGTTGTTGGCGAAAAAGATAAAGCAACACCAGTGAAGATGAGTCGATATTTAAATAGAGAGATTAAAGACTCAAAGTTGAAAATTATACCAGATAGCAAGCATATGGTGATAATCGACAAAGCCAATGAATTAAATGAAATTATAGACATGTTTATTGGATGAGATTTTTGAATTCAAGAATATTACAAAATCTTAAAAGAAATACTTAATCAGCGAACCGATAGAAATACGAAATCCATGAGCGTCCTCCCGATGCGTCCGTCCCTTCAGCCCGAGGTTGTTGACATTCACTCAGCATAATTAGCTGAAGGATTAATAGCAATCGTCACAGTTCCAAAATCCAGTGATCTCAAAAATACTATTAGACGCAGATTTACGCTGATACATTCACTTCCACAGGAAGTGAATGCCTGCTACGCCTTAAGGGCGTGCAGGTTACGCAGATGCAACCTTAAATCTGCGTAAATCTGTGTGAATCAGCGTCTTGAAAATAACTGGAAAATTGGACAGTGTCATAGCAATAAATGAAAAAGTTGAAAAGTGCCGTTACTATAAAAAATTATTAAAAAATTCAATTTTTATAGCAAATTTAATTAACAAGTAACCATCATTATATCAATATGGAAGAAATGCAAGCATCCGAATATATAATTTTTACTGATATGGACGGCACCCTGGTCGATCACGATACATATTCCTATGATGCGGCCCTACCTGCCCTGGAACTCATTAATAAAAAAAATATCCCGTTGATATTTTGTACCAGCAAGACCAGGGCTGAACTTGAAGTTTACTGCCATAAACTTGACATATGCCATCCCTTTATTTCAGAGAACGGTGGGGCCATATTCATCCCACAGGATTATTTTGACTTCCCCTATGACCACACAAAACAAATAGACAATTACAACGTGATCGAACTCGGTGTGGGATACGAGATACTTGAAAGTACTTTGAAAGAAGTATGTACTAAAATCGACTGCAAGGTAATTGGATTCGGGGATATGGATGTGGGTGAGGTGTGCCAGAACACAGGACTTGACAGGGAATGTGCTGCACTTGCCAAGCAGCGGGACTATGATGAAGCTTTCAGGATCATAAGTCCGGCACCGAAGGATGAACTCCTGGAACAGGAAATCAGAAAAAGGGGTTTCAATTGTACAAAAGGCGGACGGTATTACCATATAATGGGTAATAATGACAAGGGAAAGGCGGTACTTATACTTACAGACCTTTACAGGAAAAAATGGCCCGGTGTAAAAACAATAGGGCTGGGCGACAGCCTCAACGACCTGCCCATGCTGATGGCCGTGGATATTGGTGTATTAGTACAAAAACCGGGCGGCGATTATGACCCATCCATAACATCACCAAATATCAAGCGGGGAAAGGGTATTGGACCAAAAGGGTGGAATCAGGAGCTTATTAATATTTTGGAATAGAACTTAATATTACATTATTGTATTACATTATTGTAATACATTATTGTAATACATTATTGTAATAATAGATAGAGGGAAAAGACATGATTAGACTCGGGAGTATGTTGCCACAGGCATTTATGGTTAGTATAACAGAACTGGTGAAAATGGTAGGTCCTGAAAAAACCTGCATATTGTTATCTCGTATAGGGAAAGGACTGGCAGAAACACAGGGGTCGGGACTTGAAGGCGTCCCGGAAGATGATTTACACTATTTGCCAATGTGCCCTTTTGCAGATGAAATAATACGTTTTGTTGACCTTTTTGGCGAGAGGCCTGAAGAATTCCAGGCTATTGTGAAATACGTTACCGAAAAAGAAGCTATGGACAAAGATAAAGTGGAATGTCCTGCTATGGCTTCCATCCTATGCCTTTTGCACAATGCCTACAGGAAAAAAAGAGCCGAAATGGCAGGGTTCGAAACCTTGCATCTTGCATCTAAGCTGTCAATTGCCGGTGTCAGGCTGGCTTATAATGAAGAAGCAATGGAAAAAGCTGGAAAAACAAAGGAAGAGGTTGACAAGATTCTTGAAAAAGGTGCTTGTGTCTTCAAATTCATCAAAAAGGAGTGAATCAAGTGGACATCATTGCTGCAGAAAAATTATTCAAGAACTGTGTGAAAGTATTACATGAAAACCAACACCCCAATGGTGGTTTCTATGCCAGCCCGCCAGGTACGAGATATCCGTTCATCTATCCTCGTGACCATTCTATTTGTATCCTGGGCGCTATAGCGGCCGATATGTTAAATGAAGCTAAACGCGGACTTGAATTCATGCTGGCCGCCCAGAAACCTTCAGGTGAGTTCAGCCAGCGTTATGACGTAGACGGGAACGATACCAGTTATAAGGACTTGCAGATCGACGGCAACGGCCTGGTGCTCTATGCCCTTAACCAGTACCTCAAGGCCACTGGCGGCCTGTTCTACGAAAGCCTGGCAGACCGCGCCTTTTGCAGCCAGTACTGGGAAGTCATTGAAAAAGCTGTGGACTTCATACTCCAGAATAAGAACGACGAGATCAACCTCATCCATACTATTAACAGCATCCACGAATATCCTGCATATGAACATGGTTTTGAGATATATGCCAATTCCACATGCTGCGCCGGACTGTTCGGAGCTGTTGAGATTGGGGAAGCACTGAATAAAGATGTGGAAGAATGGCGGGAACAGGCAGAACAGGTCCGCCAGTCTATATTAGAACGGTTATATAGTCCAAGACGCAGGTCCTTTATAAAGTGCATCCGGGTAAAATACAAAAGTTCAGATCCAATAGGTTATGATGCCTTTGCCTCCACAGTCATAGATGTAGATGCTGTGGAATATGCTCCGGCCCATTTTGGCCTGATAAAAGAAACTGACCTGAGGAACATAAAAACAGTGCAACGTATTAACAAACTGCTATGGGACGAGGAACTGGGCGGCCTTAACAGGTATCCTGAACTCTGGGACCGGAACAATGGAGGATATGGACCCTGGCTCCACTTTACCTGCCAGCTATCCAACCATTATACAGCTATAGGAGATCAGGACATGGCCGATAAATACCTGGGCTGGGTGGTGGAGATGGCACATGATAACCTGCTGCCTGAACATATCTCTACAGTTGAACGCTTTGAATTGTGGTTAGAAGATTATACTAATGCCAAGATACTTAGGGACAGTAAACTCACAATGATCGAGAATATAAGGTCCCATCCAAAATGGAAAGAAGGGTTTGCTTACGTTACCATGCCCCTTATCTGGCCTCATGCCGAGTTTATCAGGGCGTATACAAATTATAAGCATAAATTCTATACGGATTAATCTTAATCACTATACTCCACAGCTCTGCTGCAGTTGGGTGTACCGTCGCAACGTTTGACCCACCGGGATACTGCCGGATCAACCATAGTTATTAAAATCATTCAAAGCTGCATCCTTTAACTTTTCCCTGATATCGGGCATAGCAGATATTGCTCTTTTCCAATCAGGGAGATGGACATCCGCAGGATTCTGGATATATTCACGTCCCGCAGATAACACATATTTCGAGAAAGCTTCTACTATGCACTCTTCACCATGCCTGCTGTAATTCAGGCCGTTAAACAGGGCATCGGCATGGTACTGGCGGATACGGTCCTGGGCCGCACGTTTGAACAGTACATTCACACTTTGCATAAAAGCCTCGTCTATGTCCACACCGTCAAGTTCAACCAGATTCCTTAAAATGGTCTTGGTGATGTCTTTGGTCATCTTTTGAATACCTTCTTCAGCATCGGATTTAATAGGCCTGTGTTTGTGTTCGTAAAACCCTAGATCTACCTGGCAAATCCTTTTAAGGGCAGTATTCTTAAAAACTTCGGCAAGTAGTCCTACTTCCAGCCCCCAGTCCCCTGGCATACGGATGTTGAGGGCAAGATCTGAGGTAATGCCAAATTCACCTGATAGCGGATACTTGAATGCACACATGTATTTCAGGAAATTAGAACTGTAGTGTGTCTTTTCCAGGAGTGAGTTCAGCAGGGGACTGAGCAGAAGCCTGGTAACACGCCCGTACATGATCAGGCGTTCCATATCTATCCTTGCATAATAGCCCTTGTTATAAAAAAAATCCAGGTCAGGTTCAACAACCGAATACAACAGTTTTGCAGGCAGGACCCTGGAATAAAATACAATATCCGCATCATGCATGGCTATGGCATAGCTGTCGAGTGTTGCAACCCCCAGGGCGATCCATGTATCCTTCCCTTTACCGGAAAACATGGTAATATCAAGGTCTTTTTCCTTTAATTCTTCAATCACCTGTTGTACCGAGGGGCCGTCGCACCACACTATGATACAGGGTATCTCAAGTTTTGAAAAATATTGTTTGACCTGGATATATTGCTGCTCATCATCGGCAGCAAGTGCTATTACAACTTTAGTAAGGAAGTTTGATTCATTGATTTCTTTGAGAATATTTTCGATATGGTCTCCAAATATCTCCTCAAAGAGCATAGGTATCAGCAGCGTCATTGGACGCTCCTTTGCAATGTCCTCTAATGCTAAACAGAGGGATCTCTCTTCAATCCTGAAATCATGGATCGTTGTGATCCGTTCCTGCATAAAATCCATCTGGTCATTCCCTTGTTCAATTATATACAACTATATTTATTATATATATTTGTATTTATTATATACACTCATATTTATTATATACAATTATATGTGTAGTATATATTATATTCCGGTTTTCTTCTTATACAATTCCAGCATTTCCCGGATGGTCTCTTCCTTTATCATTCCCAGTTGGGATATGGTTTCATAGAAACGCCCGGGAACTTTTATTTTGTCCACGTCAAAACCCTGCTGCTTCTTGAACTCATATTTTGCAAGGAATATCTCACGGCCCAATGTTTCAAGTTCGTCCCTGGTCTTTTTAATACCCACGCTGGCCAGGGCATCGATGATAGTTTGTTCACCATATACTCCTCTTGCAAAGAGACATGCCACCAGGGAGTTGTTGATCATACGCCAGTAATCCTCATAAATGAGCTTGTCCACCATCTGTTCTCCAGTTAATTGCTGGCTTGCAGCTTTCTGGTCAATACTATATCCACCGTTGTCAAGGTGGGAATGCCGCACACCCACCATCTGCCCTACTATAGAAGCAGGACCGGTATGGTAACCCGCTATCTCCAGGCCGCCCAGGTTCACAGCAAAGTCCTCACCACCGTATTCTGCTGCCGCAGCCACAGTACCTTTGGCCAGTGTCTGGTAGAATTTGTTTGGCATCTCCACGATCTTATCGATCATCTTCAGGTAATTGTTCGTGTCTCCAAAGCGAAGTGCTATACCCAGGGTATCTGTCGGGGTGATCAGGTCCCTCTCATAGCTTTCGGTGGCCCATGCCAGTACGCCTCCCGTACTCATAATATCAAGGCCGTAGCGCTCGCACCTGTCAATGAGGCGCAGCACGTCCTCGGCAAGGTTGATCCCAAGGTTAGTACCCAGTGAGTAAATAAGTTCATAATCATAACTGATGTGGTTCACTTCGAACTCATGCCCTTTCTGGAAGGTTGTCTTGAGCATGGCGATATGTATGCAGCCGATGGGGCAGTTGCTGCATGCGATCTTGCGAAGCAGCAGGTTGTCAGCAAAGTATTCGCCGGATATGTTCTCGGCATTCTCGAAACCTGACTGCTTGAGGTTGCGGGTAGGCAGTCCTTTTAACTGGTTCAGGACATTGATGTTGGCGGCAGTCCCCAGATCGTGGTACTTATCCATGACCTCGGTGTCCACAACGGCATCATATAATTTATTGTACATTTTACTGTATGGTGCTATCTCCGGTATCTCTACATCTTCAGTGCCCGAGATCACAATTGCTTTCAGGTTCTTGCTGCCGAAGACCGCACCCAGGCCCAGCCTGCCGAAATGGCGGTAGGTGTCCACATTCACGTTGGCATACCTCACCATTTTCACACCAGCCCCGCCGATGCGCATAATGCTGCGCCTGCCCTTGCCCGGCTCCACTTCCCTTAGTATCTTGCCTATGACCTCGACTGAGGATACGTTCCAGATGCTGGTGGCATCCTTAATCTGAACTTCATCGTCGTGGATGGACAGGTAACACGGTTTTTCTGCCCTGCCTTTTATTACAATACTGTCATACCCGGCAAAGCGCATGGCCATTGACAGCCGCCCGCCCGCATGGGATTCGCCCAGTTCCCCAGTCATGGGTGATTTGAACATGGATACAGTTTTGGATACGCACGGGAAGATCGTGTTAAGTGGTCCTATGCTGAATATTATCGGGGCTTTTGGTGAGAACGGGTCTGTTCCGGGCGGGCATTCTTCCAGTAACAGTTGGGTGGCCACGCCCGTACCGCCCAGGTATTTATCGAACAGGTCGGCACGGTCCTTTACCTTATGCTCGCCTGTATCAAGATCAATATAGAGTACGTTGGACCACATATTATAGCACCTCGGTCTTTCTCAGTTCAAGTACGTCATGGCTGCAAAACCTGGCACATACACCACAATGGGTACAGATAACGGGCATGCCGGCCTTGTCAAAATGTATAGCTCGGGGCAGGCAGGCACTGGCACATGTCATGCACGAATCACATAGGTCCTTATCCAGTATTACACCGCCACCGTTGCGTGGTGTGAGTGCACCCGTGGGGCATGCCCGTGCACACGGCGGGTCTATACATGAGCGACAAACGATAATTTCAAGACCGCTCTCGATACCGCCTGATGTCCTGATATCGATAGCACTATCTATGAGCGATGCCGTTTTTGCATTTACCCGGCTGCAAGCCAGCATACAGCTATAACAACCTATACACCTGTTAGGATTAGCGACTTTTATTCTTGCAGACAACTTCTACCACCCTTTACTACTGTTTTGTTAAAAGAGTACTATAAGGCTTTGGGTGAAAAAAAATAATGTTGTAGTCTCAAATGTTTTTATACTAATATCTTAATACTTTGATCTCATGATAACTATAATTTAACCATAGAGTACGCAGAGAAACACATAGCTTGTAACTGATTCTACTCTTTGCGTCTTCTGTGCGCTCTGTTGTGATAAATTTCATAATTTCCACATTACCCGACAATACATTTGAATAATTTACCCACCTCTTCTGCCACTTCAAGCTTCCCCTGGCCTTTTGCAAGCTTCTGGATAGCTTCAAGGTACCGGGCAGATGTTTCAAGATATTCAATCACATCAGCAGGATAGGCAAATATTCCATAATGCTGCGTCAAGGCATCGATCATATCAACCGGCTTCATCCCTTCACACCGCATATCCAGTAATTTGCTTGAGAACTTACGCTCAGGGCATCCGCAATAAGGTGAACCTTTACAGGTACAGGTTAAAAAATCAGCAGCAAAGTTCATCAGTTTGCGGGCAGTCGTACTGTCAAGTTTTGCCAGGCTGTCACCTGATAATGCCATTTCCATTGCACCGCCCTGGAAAACCCTTGAAGGCAGGCGGACATTCAAGCTGGCTGATATCCGGTCGGCACCTGTAAAAAATGCCTGGTCGAACACATCCAGTCCTGCCAGGATATTTACGCTTTCCAGTCCCCAGTTTATTCCATCCTTAATAATGGATAACTGGTCATGGTTCATGAAATATGTGCTCATTATACGTCCCGCCAGGGTAGGACTTACACGTTGTCCAGAGACCTTCAAGTACCCCCTATCCAGCAATTCACCTATAAGTTGGTCCGTGTCAGTGCCACCCAGTCTCATGGAATCCACTGTCCTGATGATGTCCCGCTCACCCCAAATAATTGCAGATGCCAGCACCTGCTCAAGTCCTGCATCTTCATCCACCCCCACCGTTAGCGGAGGTACTTCACCCTTAAGCAACCGAAACGCCACATGGTCCTCACTCTCACCATGCCCTAAGCGTTTATCAGGTTCGGCCATGACCACAACCACGCCCCTGTCATGATAGTCCGGCCTGCCGGCTCGCCCCTGCATTTGCAAAAACTCGCCCTGTTTCAGCCACTCGATACCCATTGTAAGCCCTTCGAATATCACCTGGGATGCAGGAAAATCCACACCTGCTGCCAGTGCTGCAGTAGTAACAACCACAGGTATCCTGCCGTTGGCAAATCCTTCTTCTATCCTGCGCCGTTCACTGTACGGCAGCCCCCCATGGTAAGCTGCCGCACGTATTTGCAGGGCATCCGATAACTTGTGGCAGTTCCGCCTTGAATTTGTAAATACAATGGTCTGTCCCCTGAAACCTTTGGAGGACTTCCTGTTATATTCCTCCTTTGCCAGCTGGTTGATAAGCCGTAGTTTCTCAGACGGCCCGCCAAAGATCAGGTGACGCTCGAGTGGCACAGGTCTTTCCTCATACTCGACAAGCTCGCTCCCCAGGCCATCTGCAAGCCATCCGGGATTGCCGACTGTGGCCGAGAGGTAGATGAACTGGCACTGTGGATACAGGTGCCTGAGCCTTGCTATCAGGCCGTCCAGCCTTGGTCCCCTCTCAGGGTCCTCTATCATGTGCACTTCGTCCATGACCACAGTACCCACATCACCAAGCCTCTTTGCACCGCCTGACCTCAGCAGGTGGTCGATCCCCTCATACGTGCCCACAATGATATCAGAATCAATGGACGTGCGCATTTTCCCCAGTTTACCCTTACCCTTGCCCTTACCAATGCGGCTTTGCCCGACCTTCAGGGCTGTTGTCAGGCCGAGTGGTGAGTATTTGTTTGTGAACTGGTCATATTTCTGGTTGGCCAGTGCCACTAACGGGACCAAAAAGAGCATCTTTCCCCTGCCTGATAGAATGTTGCTGACTCCCCCTATCTCGCCGATGAGTGTCTTGCCAGTGGCAGTGGCTGATACTACAAGCTGGTTCTTCCTGTCAAGCAGTCCGGACCCAATCGAAATGGACTGGACCGGCAGCAGTGTTTTAGGCAGGATACTTTTCAGCCGCTTGTCCAGTTTCATGTCATGTACTTTGACCAGGGTAACACTGCCGCTGGCACGGACACGATCAAATAATGTCAGTTCACGGTCCATTTTTTTAGGGTCAAGCAAGACCAGCATACGGTCCAGGTCACGGGTCCTGAGCAGTTGTGCAAATAATCTTTCGATACTTTCTTCAGCCATTCTTTTACTGCACAACTGTATTTCCCTGTGAAGTTCAGATAAAGCGCAGTTCTCACATACCAACTCGCCCCTGAACCGCACTGACCCTAAATCCACAGGTGTGTATCGTCCCTGTGAAATGCACAGGCGGCAAACCTGCGCTTGTTCATATCCGAGCTGGTAGCCATCCAGCATTTCAATAATTTCCTTTTTAGCAGCAGCATCTCCGTGCCCGGCAACCAGTATAAGGTCAGCTATCCTGAGCAGTTCCACGGCTTGCGTGGGAGGTCTTCGGTCTTCGGTCTTACCGTCTATAACCCTGAACTTGAATGGACGTGGGCCTTTTGGGGTTTGCCTTAATACCAAGTTGCCTATAAATGAGGCTGTATTGCTGCCGTTTTTCAGGGGCAGCAGTTCAATGGCTGACTTTATGGGCCTGATAAGTATGACAAGAGACATTGTATCAAAAACAGCTATTTTCTCAAGTCGTACAATTCATATGCCAAACCTTCGGATTCGAGCCGGTTTAACAGTGGGGGAACCTCCTCATCTACAGACACCACAACCGAGGATACTCCGTGGAATGCAGCTTCTACTACCGATTCCTTTGCCCCGAACATAACGTTGGGGTCCCTTCCCACCTTACGTAATGCGATAAGGGATTCCACTCCAAGGGCACATATGTAATTACTGTCCTTTACCAGTTCAACCAGCAGGTCCATGTCCACCTGTCTTGAACCACCGCGCTCAACTCTGGGGACCTTGCATACCTTGATATTCACATCTTCAAGTTCGATCAACCCGTGTAGGTCGGTAACACCTACATCCTCACTGGCAGTGGCATCTGAAATGAGTATTCCGGTAGCTCTGTGCTGCTCTTTTATGTTGGCATATAAAAGTCCGTTGCGCATCACAAGAAATACTTTCTGGCCAGCCTTGTAATCCTCTTCTGCAATGGCAGTCCACACCGAAACATGGCTGATGACATCTTCCATCACATAGTTGGCATACCGCCTTAGTTCAGCCGTACGCTCAAGTACCCATTCTATTCCTTTTTTTGTGACCTTATAACGTACCCGGCCGTCAGAAAAAATCAACCCGTCGTCTGTCAGTTCTTTAATATATTCAGAAACCGCCTGGGGAGTTATTCCGACTTTTTCGGCAATCTCCCTCTGGCGTACATTTGGCTGATGGGCTGTTATTTCAACAAGTATCTGGAATTTAGTACTCTCTTTTTTACTGTGAAGCAGGTCTATCATCCAGTAGCACCGACAGATTCAATCCTCTGGCCTTTAACGATGAGTTTGTCTGAACGCCGTGCCACACCTCTCAGATACAACGGGCTTGCACCTATGGCCCTTGATAGCCCGGCCATGGACTGGTTGCCGTTCATCACCTCTGTTTCAATATGTTCCATCATATTCCTTAGTTCATCATCACGACTGAAAGTGATCATGAGCAGGTCAGACAAATCTTCAATGGAACACTGGAAATTTACCTGTATCTTTGAATAGGATGTGTGGAATTCTTTTTCAGGTTTGTTCCCTGGTTCAGGCATACGCCACTTACTCTCTACCAATCCACATTTTTTCAAAATACTTAGACTTTCATCCACTTCAATTGAAAGCTGTTCTTCAATTTCTTTCGTAGTATACCAATCTGCAAGGAGTATGTCAAAAACTTTCTTATGGGCATCCGACCCGAAAGTTCGTAAGAGTGGGACAAGATCCGAGGGATCATTGATAATACGAGTTCGTTTACCCATTTAATATAACCTCTTATTTCTTATATGGTCTTCTAATTTGATAAATGTTTTCAAGTAAATCCCCACTTGAACCGGAGTAACTCAAGTATATTTCACCATACGATTATACCGCAAAGTGAGAGATATAAAGCCTGTATAATAAATAAAAGTAATATTGGTTCAGGTCCACAAAAACAAATTAATTATTTTGTCCATCGATATAATAATTTTAATATTGCGGTTCCAATCCATCGAGCTTGGAGAAGGTTGCATTAGCTTCCTTTCTGATGGCCATTCGATCCCGCTTATCCCTTTCCATGTGAATAGCTTCCACAGCGAGAGTATATAGATTCTCAAGTTCTGAAGTGGTTTCCAATGTCAGCACAGAAAGCACTTTAGGAGTCTCTCCATTGCGGATGATCACACCCTTGAACACGTGACCAATATGTAATGAGAGTTTGTCGATCTCACTTGAGATATCATCAATGTTAAGGTACTTCCGGTCCCCACGAAGAATAATCATCGCCCTGCTTCCTTCTTCATAAACATTAGATGAGAACAACAAACCATTGGGGGATAGACTATCGTGAATCACGGTCTTTACTGGTGTATTGTTATCACCTTTTGCAAATCCGATTGTGGCAAATCCCGCTCCTCCGGACATGACAGTCTTGAAGTCACCCAGGTCTGTAACCATCATCATCTCACTGTCCAGGGCTTCAAGCAAAAACAGCACCCTTTCAGCCACCATTTTATTAATACCGTCATAGGCGGTCTGTATATCGCCTCCGACATTCTTCAGGAACTGGTTATCTGCCAGTATAATGCCGTCAGCTTCGCTTTCACGTATTTCCTTGAGACAAAAAGCAGAGTTCTGTAGATAAATAGTTCCCTCTTCACGGAAGGGTAGGACCGTAATGGAATAAACTGGAAAATCATACCTGTTCTTCAATTCTTTTATCAGCGGAGGGCTGAACGAAGATCCGGTACCGCCCGAAGATGACGAAATAACAAAAGCAATATCGAAATCACCTCTTTCAGAGATATTTCTCAAAACCATATCTTTATTGTCAATAAAGCATTGTTTACCTAAAAGACGGTTGGCACCTAAACCGTGCAGGTTTGGGATATGTATCCTATCCTTGGCCTTTGTATTGCGCATTTCCTTTAAGTCGTTGATTGCCGTATTGATAGCGATCGTTTCAACCCGGGATGGGAATTTCTGGCGTGAATAATATTTTGAGAATTTTCTGCCACCAAAAGCTTCCCTATTGATGGAGTCCAGTATCCGGTTGCCGCATTGTCCAACCCCGACAATTAGAACATTTAACATTTTTAATTCTCCTTAATTACTTTATTCCCGGTTTATTACATCCTGAATTGATTTCTTCTCCAGTATAACCACCCTGCAATGACAACTACGATAAGGACTGGCGTTAAATATATGTAAAGAGGATATTCTGCAAGGTAATCAAATTCACCTTCCTCTATATAGAACGTACCTGATGAGATTTCTTTGTTACTCATAATACCTGTGCCGTTATCATATGTTAATTTTACTATCAGTTCGTTGGATCCGATCTCATCAGCCTTTAATGTGATCGTGTAGTCCTTTTCATATCTGGCTCCATAGACACTTTCCTGGATGACAGGCTTCTCACTGACAATATTGATGTCCTCGGAACCTGAAATATATGTCATGTTCCCGGGAATGATAGGTTCTATGCGGATGGTGGATGCGGGAACGTCTTTTTGGTTTTCTACATGAATTGTAAAGGTAATCACATCCCCGCGTTTTAGTTTTGTCTCATCTGCTATTACTTTGAGGTCAAGTACAGAGGTTTCCACAGCTTCTGCTGCTACGGTTACCGATGGACTGTCAGAGGTTGACGAATATTTATCATCGAACACAGATGAAGAATATGTAGCAGTTGCCGGGTTAAGTGCAAATGTACCGCCGTTTGCGGCCTGTATCTCATAAATGAACATCTGGGTAAACGAACTACCGATACCAAGTTCTGTTGGATAGGTAGTATAAATGTTGGATTTGAATGTAAATCCGGGAGTGATTCCCAAGTCAATGGAGATACGTTTTGCTATACCATTTCCAGTATTCTTTGCTTTTATTGTTACCCTGATAATATCCCCTATCTCCACATTGGATTTATCGACTTCTTTAGTAAGTATTAAAGAGGGTTTACCGATGTAATTGGCGTTTGAGACGCCTCCGTCAACGGCTGTTTCATATTCTATTACTATGCCTGCAGTAGTAATGTCAATAATGGTATATTGAGATGTCAGGTTCTTTTCATTTACCGTGATTTCAACTGAACCACTCTGGTATTTTAATCTCCGTTTTTCCTCACTTACTGTTGTTGAAGTAGTTAATTCCTCATAAGACCCATCAGGTTTTAATTGATAAATTGTTACTTCCAGAATTAAATCGCCATCAAATAACATAATATCTGATACTTCAATAAAATAATTGTTAATCTGGTAGCCATCTCCTTCATAAATCTTTTCATCGTAGATACTATCAGCACTTGTGACACCCACAGATAATAATAATAAAAATAAGAATAACAGACTATGAATTATTATTCGATTACTTTTCAATTTTTATGTCCTCTCGATAATGTAAATAACTGGCCAATGTTTTCATATCTCGTAAATCATTTTCATTAACTACCATAAATGATATATATTTTATGACTTTACTTGCGTTGTACAATCTACCTACAAGATATTACTTGCTCTATGTTATTTATCAAATGTATTTAAATTTTCCATTATATTATATCAAATTATTAATATAATTATATTGTATATGCTGTTATAAGTTACAAAATACCCCTGTGTTTAATAGGGTGCCTGTAATCATCCTATATCACCACATAGTCCCAAAACATGAGCCTGGCAGCTATTCCCTGGGGTTGGACTTAAACTGGAACTTTTAAAGCTGGAATCAATTGACATTAAAGTACTTACCCGGGCTGTTCCACGTCGGGCGGCGTTACATTGAACCACTGCATGAAGGTTTTGCGCTGTACCATAAATTCCGAGAATAACTTGACCTTAACAACCCCTGTCTCGCCCGGGCCTAAATAGGCAACTGTTGAGTTGCTTATACTGGTACCTGGTTCACATTCGCTTTTTGTCCAGTCGTAAGCATTGCATGAATTTACTGTAATTGTGAAATTCCCACCATCATGATCATTATTGGTAAGACTTAAAGAATATTCCGTGCCCTGCTGGTCATTTTCAAAAATTGTTCTGCTTTCTAGTTCCTCATAAGTAAAATCAGTCAATGTCCGGATAACCGAGGTATAGTATTTTTGGTCTTCCGGGTACATATCCGAGTTATCTCCATAACCATCACCGTCAGTATCAGCCCATTCTTCAGGGTCTTCAGGAAAAGCATCGGCTGAATCTGGATAACTATCGCCATCACTATCAATGCTTACATTTGCATCCAGAGGGGCCAGGTCAATACTATCCATATAGCCATCCCCATCAGAATCAGAATTGAGGGGGTCAGTCCCTTCATTCTTTTCAGTATTATCCCCGATACCGTCACCGTCAGAATCTTCCCATTCACCCGGGTCTTTCGGGAAGGCATCCACTGGATCGCTATGCCCGTCACCATCTGTATCCGGTGCTTTCAGGCATCCGGCACAGAATGATGATACAACAACTATTAACAATATAATTAAGAACTTTTTTGTTGCCACATTAACACCTGTTAATATATTTGAAATATTATCATTCGTTGTATAGTGAGATTGGAATATAAGATATATAATTTTTCTGTATGTAGTCCCCATAATTTTTTTCGCATTGAACTCCTTTCAAAGTAATTATCTAACTACCAATAAATCCACCTGAAAAACCAATTTATACTGAAATCCCAGTCTCACAGTTTCTACATGGCCTTATTAAGATGACAACCTACACGATCCAAGTCTTCTGCAGCGGATAACAGTTCATCCTTCACGTCATGCATGCCCATATTCCCTGCTTCATCTGCCTGTTTCCTATAACCTGCAGCATGACTTATATTATGCTATGACCAGTGTTCAAGTTTTTTCTTCAGCTTTTCCGGTTCCACATTATGTCATCGCTCCACGCATTTTCCAGTTAAGGCTGTACCAAACGGCTCACCCCATAAACCCACAAATGGTTTTGACAATTACAGAGTCAAGATATTGCTCACTTCGTTCACATTTAATGAGGCTACAGGAAAGTCTACACTTTCCTATGTTAAAAAACCTGATACCGTGAAATGACGGTATCATTAACAGTTTTTCAAGTTTACAACTTATATCTCCGAGGGTACAATAGTGTTTAGTTTTACGTGCTGGAGACCTTTGTTTTTTACCAGATTCTCGTATACTTCCTTCATTCTTTTTCCTTCGCCCTGCAGGATTATTACTTCCATACAGTGGTCATGATCCAGGTGAATGTGGATAGTAGACTGGATAATATCTGTGAATTCATGCTGGATATTTGCAAGTAAATCCTCTATGCCCCGCTGTTTATGGTTATATGCAAGGGTTATGTTGCCTGCTCGTTCCCCTTCTATGTCATTCATCCAGTCATAATACCTGATATACCCCCTGATAGCATCCCTGATGCCTTCTGACCGGGAAGAGTATCCCCTGTTATTTATTATAACATCAAACTTGTCAAGCAAGACATCCGGAAGAGAAACTCCGATTCTTGATAATTCTGTTTCCATTTTGAAATAATCTCCATCAGTTTATTTTAATTAGAATTGCTTCTTGTTTCTATATACATACATGACATATAATTAAGGTTTTTATTTTTTGTGGCTGTCATAAAGTTTGGCATTCGTGTTACATAATATCATCTCTGTGTGCACCCGTACATATTAGCTATTTGATCCTTCAACAAATAACCAGCCGTGGATGGACGTAAAATTAATTCGTATGATAATTCGTATGATAATTCGTATGATAATTCGTATGATCAGTGAACATTTCACGTGGGAATTTTATAACACAAAATGATTTGACAGACCTAACTATCCGAAATTTTTTTAAATTTTTTCGGACAGGATTTCAATAGGTGACGAAAATAATGTGTTGGTGTTAAAATCTCTCCCAGTAATGATTCCTTTGATCATAGTGTTATTATTGGTCGGTGTTTGAATAGTAACGGTATCCCCTACATTGAAATTTTCCATATTTCCAATTATTTTTATCGAACCTGAATAAGTGGAATTGTCTTGGGGATTTAACCTGATCTCACAGATTGTAACATCTTCTAATTTTGCTTTATTCAGGTGCATAGTGAGATTTGATTTATTGTTCGATGAAAATCTTTCAAATGCTTTCGCGATCGGAATATAGCCACCCTTGGGGCCGGTTATCCCTTTAATCATTTTTAACATTTTCAGGATTTGCATATGATTTCTGATTGTTCCAACATTTAGACCTGTGGTTTGTGCAACTTCTGATGCCTGAAGTGGCCTATCGTTCTTATTATAGAGGTATATTAAATTTGACAATATTTTTTCCTGGGTTAGAGACAGATTCATGTTATCACCTAAAAAAATTATACAATTGGAATTGTTACTGGCCTAAATGCCTTGTCATTATTTGCTTTCAGAACTTTCCTTTACATCTTCTTTCATGTTATTATCCATCCATATAGTAATAGCAATTAGTAATATATATATTAAATATTGTGTTACTATCGTCATATAATAATGCCATAATATAAAAAATTATTGCATTTTTTCTTTAAATGACCAGATTACAAAAAGTTGGGCTATCCTGATACAGGTATTACAAACCCCTGTTCATACCCCTGTTCGGTTGATATTTTCCAGTGGTAAGTATTATCAAATTGCATGTGAATTATCCATTCATGAAAATAACTGTTATCTCAGACACACATTTAAGACCAGGTCAGCCCATCGAAATACTGCCCCGTCCCCTACTGGATATGCTAGCTTCTTCCGATATGATAGTCCACGCAGGGGATTTCGTGTCCCTCCAGTGTTATAATGAATTGCAGGATATCAATAATCTGGTGGGTGTGGCAGGTAACACAGACTCCCGGGAAATCAGGCATATGCTGCCAGAGCATACCACCTTCGAGGCTGAAGGCATCCGTATTGGTGTGACACACCGGGGCCAGCTCTCAGTAGTTGATATGACAGGACTGGGCTATCTTGCCAGGGAATTAGAGGTTGACCTGCTGATCTTCGGGCACATCCACAGGCCCAGGCTGCACAAAAGCGGGGACATCACTCTATTGTGCCCGGGCAGCCCCACTTCGCCAAGACAGTCCGAGCCCAGTGCGGCCGAGCTGATGATTGAGGATGGGGAAGTGTCGGCTGCCATTGTTAATTTCCAGGGGAAGGTTTGTGGTAGTACAGAATTTGCACGGTCGCTTGGGAGGAATTGATTTTCAATCATATCCACAATTGAAAAGTGCCATTCATTGTTCTGCAGTTCTCACTACTTACACAAATGTCCTTATCACATACAGGCTCGTTATTATCCAATACTTGCTTTATAGAATGAATGACACGGTCCCATTTCCCAGTTATTTTCAAGACGCTGATTCACGCAGATTTACGCTGATTTAAGGTTGCATCTGCGTTAATCAGCGTAAATCTGCGTCTAATATAATCTCATTCGTTATACCCCGCAGCTCTGCTGCGGTTGGGTGTGCCATCGCAACGTTTGACTGTTGAAATAACTGGATTTTGAAATTGTGCCAGAATGAATATAAAATCGATACAGAAAGTATAAATTAGTCTGGGAAATATAAACAACTCAGGCATTCCTATGTATCAAAGAGATGAAAGCAAATTCAAACAAAGAACAGCCATCCTCATCGATGGACAGAACATATACTTATCAGCAAAAGCAAGGGGCGCAAAGCCGGACTATAGTGTAGTCATAGATTCAATGGTGTCAAGGGAAATTACCAGGGCAATCATATACAACGTCTCGCCCGAAGGAATAGACCAGTCAAAATTTGTTCAATTTATGGAAAATCTTGGTTTTGAAGTAAAATCCAAAACACCCAGAAGACTTCCTGACGGTTCCATCAAAGCAGACTGGGATATGCAAATTGCAATCGATGCTTTTTCGCTTGCCGATAAAGTAGATGTTATGGTAATCTTAACAGGCGATAGTGACTTTGTACCACTTGTCTATGCACTTCAATCCAAAGGCGTGAAAGTCGAAATCGTATCATTTATTGAAAATACAAGACCTGAGTTGATCTCAGCTGCTGATAAATATTTTGAAGTAACTGATCAAATGCTGATATATGACTAAAAGGATTTATTTTATCCGGTTCTTATTGATCAGTAACCTTTTTTAAATATCGATCATACTTCTAAAATGAATTCCATAACCACCTTGGAACCCAAACCAAAAGCAAACGTCGTGGTTTCATGGACAGGCGGTAAAGACGGCTGCCTTTCATGCTACCAGGCCATGTCAGACGGTTTCAATGTAACTCATCTCCTGAATTTCAGGGACACAAAAAAGAAAGGCTCCCATACCATCAATCCTAAACTCCTGTCTGCCCAGATGCAAGCCACTGGAATCCCTTCAATACTGACCGACTTTGTATCCTACGAAAAGGAATTCAAGAATGTTATACAGGAATTGAACGACAACAATGCGGCAATAGAAGGCGCAGTGTTCGGCCATATCCAGACCCATAACAACCTTGTGGACAGAATATGCAATGACCTGGGTGTAAAGCTAATAATGCCGCTGTGGATGCGTGATTCTGAGCAGATCATATCAGACCTGGTGGATGCCGGGTTTAAAACCATAATAGTAAGTGTGAAAGCCGGTCTGCTTAGCAAAGAGTGGCTGGGACGCCCCATAGACCACAAATTTACAAGAGACCTTCGCAGGTACAACAGTGCCATTGACCCATGCGGCGAGGACGGTGAGTTCCATACATTTGTCATTGACGGTCCGCTATTCAAGCATAGATTGAAGATCGTGGAAAGCGAAAAGATATTGGAAGACGGATACTGGTTCCTGGATGTCTCACAATTTGAAGTGGAAGAAAAATAAATGTCAGGCTCACGATGTCAAGCTTATGATGCCAGACTCACGATGTTAAACTCACGGTTTCACGCCTTACCTGTAGATTCCCCGCACACGATACCAGTGGCAATAAGATGCGCCGCCCGCAGGGGTTCGGGGATATTGCTGTGAGTAGAGGACATCCGCACGATCTCCCTGGCATCCTCCAGCTCTATTCCACAGTGCTGCAAATAGACCGGTTTTTCACCATCGTGGGTCACAACCTTATGTATCTCGCCCGCCCGTTTTATAACCTTCCACCTGGGCCCGGGGTCGTGCAAGTGCTCCAGGGCAGCCCAGATGCGGTCAAGGTCAGGATAGTCACGCATCACCACGATAACTGGAATACCGGTTTTTTCAAATACTACCGTAATATCAACAACATTAAAACCTGCATAGGTGATGCCATCCAGCATCAGCACCCTTACCTGCCCGAAATGCTTGCTATTTGTCACCATACTGATTATAGTATCAGTAGCATCAGTGCCGTCTTTGGTGATATGGGAGCGCAGCACACCGTCCAGCCACTCGCCCCCCCTGAACACAGCACCAACGATCATCACCCGGTTGGTATGCAGTGATGAATCGTCAATACCAAGAATCCTTATCTCGGGCTTGATATGCATGGTCTACATGCTGGCTTTATTGTTAAAAACGTTCTTGAACTCTTCGAAGACCTCAACAAGCCTGTCGGATGCCTCTTTAATGGCAACGATAGGGTCCACATCCTTTGTTTTTACATACAAGATAGGTTCGGTGATGGTAGGATGTTCAATATGATAAGTTGCCAGTTCCACCCTATGGTCACTCAGCAGTAGTGTCTTCAAACTGTTCAGTAATGTATGACTTTCGTCCCCGATCTCAATCCTGATCTCAGTATCGGTTTTATCAATAACTTTAAGTTTCATTTTTCATCCCCTCATGTAGAAAAATTGCCATAATTCGCAGCCAGCTTTCTCGATTCAATATTCCCGCAGACAGGACATTTCAACTTACTACTCCTATTACCGTTATTTGACTGTTTTTCCATGCTAACATTACACTTGCTGCAGTACGCCTTGATCACACCTAAATTGTTACCGGATGTGCTCAGCCTCATGGACTTCACGTCAATTACCTTTGCCCTGACGAGATCAAAGGGGCTGAACTCGTAGTCCAGCGACTTAACATAACTGTCCTTTACATTAGATACATGTATGACTGCGGGCTGATTATTAACAATTTCCCTTTCGCCTTTGCCTTCTATCATGGCAATCTCAACAAGGGCCACCGAACTCCTGAGGTCATTCACGCGACCTATGACCATGTCACCATTTTTTATCATGGGCGGTATATCAGTCTTTGGAACCACTGAAATGGCACGGGTTTTGTTGTTGATGTTGACCTGGCCTGTGGCCGAAGAATATATATTCCCACCATATTTGAAAGTATTATTATTGGAAATGAATTCCTCTGCTGTCCCGATCATATCCCCCGGTAGTACGAACTCCCTGGTTTCCTGCACCTCTGCAGGTTTCACTGGAATTTTCGGATTTTCAGTGACCTCAATGGATTCTTCTTCCATCTTTTCTACCTCTTCCATCTTTTCTACTTCTTCTACCGTTTTCACTTCTTCAATTTTTTCTTCCTCTTCACTGGAAACCTCTTCCTGTACATCCATATCTACCGCAGTAGTAGTTGTTCCCAATTTCCTGCGTGATACTGACTTTTTCCTCTTAATTCTAATAATAATCCCTCTTATGTGATTTTGATGTCCAGACATCCTTGACCAATCTTATTTTCAATAAAGGTTAGCTGGGTAATTGTCTTCCAATCAGGATCGGTTTTCTATACGGTATATTTCTACATTAACAACTTCAATATCCTTTTTGTGGAACTTAAAAGTTCGTTTTAAAGGAAAACCGACTTTATATCGGTCTGCAATGACCGCAGGACTTATGAACTTTTTGATGAACTCATAACTTCCTTCATTGTGGATGGAATATATCACATCCGCCACTTCAAGCGCCCGAACTAAAAATGGTCTGTCATTCCCCCTTACCTGTGCACCAAAAGGAGGGTTCATGATCACAGTATGGACCCTGCCAGGCACATCCTGGATACTGGAGCATACGAACTCTACATCCACGCTCAGCTTTTTTGCACTTTGCCTGGCCGTTATTAATGCATTAATGTCTACATCAAATCCAACAACATTGGGTGCATCCACCAGGGCTGCACCAATAGCCAGGATACCGGTCCCGCATCCAAGGTCATAAACAGTATCCACAAGGTCACCCCTCATCAAGGCAAAATACAGGAGTTCGGCAGCAATACCTGCCGGAGTAGTGTACTGTTCAAGGGACGGTGATGGTGACTCAAAGACTGCCACCTGTTCTAAAAGTATCTCCAGTTGTCTTTGTTTCATCTGCCCTATCTGAACATTCCTTCATCAGAGTTCTTGAAAATACTTGAACCCTCTACTCTCTTGATAGCATCGTCAAGTTGCTGGTTCGTTACCTGGCTGTCCTCGATAATGGCGGCATGAAGGGCGGTCTTCAACACTTTTTCGACAAGGTCACGGGCCGACATACCATGGGTCCGTTCGGCAAGCAACGTGATATTTACATCACTTTCCAGTGCAATAGGGAAGGTTGATATATTAGAATTGAGTATGGCCAGCCTTTCATCCTTATCCGGCATGATGAACTCTATCTCCTCCTCGAAGCGGCTCCTTACGGCAGTATCCAGGGTCTCTACCCTGTTTGTGGCAGCTATAGTGCATACTCCTTCCCGCTTTTCCACGCCATCCATCTCTGTAAGCAGTGCATTGACGATCTCTATCACATCACCCCTTAACTCCTGGAAACGCCTGTCCAGGGCAATGGCATCCAGTTCATCAATGAAAATTATGCAAGGTCCCAGTTCTTCGGCTCTGTCATATAGTGAGTGCAGTTGCCTGGCACCGTCACCCACGAACTCACCGATAAGTTGCGTGGCCTTTATTGGAATGATGGGTACTTCGGATTCATTTGCCAGTGCTTTTGCAAGCATGGTCTTGCCTGTTCCTGAGGGGCCGTAGAAGAGTACATTCCTGGGAGCCCAGTTGCCAAAACCATCAGGATCGTCAAGGAACTTCATTATAAGCCTGCACTTACGTTTGGCCCCCTCCTGGCCGATCACATCTTTGAAATTCATTTCGCTGAATATCTCGGGCACTAACTCTTCTGTCTTGATTTCATCAATTACAAACATAGTAGAGTTGCTTATAACACTACCTTCGGGTACTACATCTATTACCTTGAACGCAAAATCAGGGAACATCCTGCGGTCAAATAGATATTCACCTGACTCTACCACTATACCACTCCACTGCTCACGGGCATAAAACTCGAAAACATTGGTTTCAGACATCTCGGGATATTCATGAAGCTGACTTCGTAACGGGTATCCGGCCGGTTTTAACACTACGTACCGTGCCCCGTCTTCCACACGTTCTTTGTGGGACATAGTACTGGTTTTCTTATTTACACGCTGGATTGAACGCAAGTTTTATTCCTCGATTTTCCAATTGGTCGGGCTGTTATTAAATCTATCCCAGTATTATTTTGTCAATTGTTTCAAAACAATGAAAAGTATGTACGCCAGCGCGATTATAACCACTATCCTGATGACCTCACCAACCAGTTTCACGATATATGGCCCAATAACTATCGCCAGTACAATTGAAAGCACTATGATGATAATATCGCGAACACCTGATTTCATGTTATAATTGATGGCGCTATGTGTTTATATATTTATACTTGTCTGAAATTAAAGAACAATGCCTTAATGTGTAAATGGTAGTGGGGCATAGGGGATGTGGGGTATGTGCATGAACGAACAATCCTGCTTACAAGGAATGTTGATAAATTCGAAGACGGGATAACGTTTATTTCTATCTGGAAATGGCTGCTTGGGTTCGACGAGTAGATGCAAGATATGCGCGATGTAAATCTGCTGCATATTCTTGCTGGGAATCATGGCTATAGCAGCAGTTCTTATTTGTAAAAAAATAAAAAGGATGGGGCTGGTGAGATTTGAACTCACGATCGACGGGTCTCTCCGAACCCTTGAAGAATTCAAGGAGAACACCAAATCAGTGCTCCAACGGCTCCTCACTGACCGACCCCGTCGGGCTGGTCTCAGTAGACCCGTTGCTCATCATTTTATCCGCTGGAGCCCGTCGCCATTCCTGACTAGGCCACAGCCCCTTTGTATGTATTAGCATATATTTTCGACGTATAGTGCCGAAAGCACCATACGTCACAGGCCTGCTACTGGTCTGAGTAGATTAGTCCACGTATGGAGCCCGAGGCTTCATACGTGTGCGGCCCGCTACTGGCCTGAGTAGAGGTATAATGCTACCTTACAGGTTCGGCAAATACCACAGTACCGGAAATACGTTTGACCTTTGCCCTGACGATCTCCTTTTTGGATGCCCCTGCAACATATACGATATACTTATCCACCTTTGCCACACCATCGCCCTTGGAACCCACGCTCTCTATCTTGAACTCATATTCCTCGCCTTCTTCAAGAGCATCCCTCTTAGCTTCGACCCTTGCCCTTCTTTTCCTGACAGGTCGGTGAGCCCCGCATGCATCACACTGAAGCATCAGGACACGTTCGGCTTTGACCAGTTTGGTGTCGGGCCGGCCGCATTCTGAGCATTTAACATACTCTTCAACATAAGAATTAATCTGTTCGGAAATTGCATCTGCCATGAACTTACCCTGGAATACTGCATGTTGTCCGTCAATCTTACCTGCCGTTCCCAGTTCCCTTGTAAGGGCTTTCATCAAGTGGTCAGGGTCCCTGTTCAGGACATCAGCTATCTGGCCAAAGTTCTCAAGTACGGTAGCTTTACCTTCTGAGAATATCCTGGGTTCGGGAATTACGAACCGTTCATCAGTGGTTATGATATCGGGTAGTTTCTCGTATGCCCTGTCCAAATAAGCTTCATATTCTCCCATATTTACCACTTCTAATTTTGCTTCTGATAAAATAACGAATCAGTTGATAAGTTTCTGCCCTTCATCCACCACAATACTCACAGGTGTGGAAAGTTTATGGCCGCAGCGTCTTAGAGCATCCTTTGCTATCGGAAAACCTTCCTTGTCTACAGATATGGTAAAGACCTTCTGTCCTGCCCTTACCCTGGCGGCAATTCCTGTTGCCTTTCCAAATGCTTGGCGCATACCCTGGCTGACCCTGTCAGCTCCGGCACCGGTTGCCTGTTTGTTTTCCCTTATTACCTGATATGGGTGTACTCTTAGCTTAACATGGAAGTTCTGCACACCCAGGTTCTTAACAAGCAGCCTGTTGGCCGTGATCCTACCCGCTTCCAGTGCGGAATCCCTTATCTGGCATGCTTCCTTTGCCACCAGGGAAACTTTTATGGGGAAATCACCTTTTACATTACCCATATCGTAATGTACGATTTTGCTACCCGGCACTCCGCCCATGTATTTCCTGCGGGTGTATGCTCTCCTGCTATTATAATTCCTGAACGTCTTAGCTGGTCTTTTTCCCATTGATGATAATCCTCCGATTGAAATTGTGAATTACGAAAATTTCTCGTAATATATGATAACGGTTATCGGTTCTTTTCTTAACCACCTTACAACTTATAAGCTTTTGGTGCATGCAATTTGGTAAATACTGTTTCTGCAACTACCTTGCTTATTCACGGCACATTCCCCAAATAGCAGACAGAAAAATATCAAGTGGGACAGCGCGGATTCGAACCGCAGTCCAAGCGCCCCAAACGCTCGAGGATCGGCCAGGCTACCCTACTGTCCCGCAATAAAACCTGAGTTGTGTTGCCTTTTGTACTCGTTAATCAATTAAAAGCCTTTCCATCTACAAAAACTTGGACCTCATTGACAAGTATACCGGTAGTGCCAGACCCTTATACGGCAACCCCGCAATCTCGGCCTGCACCCTAACAGACAGGTCCCATGCCTTCATCTTCACCTGCTTGGGCTTTTTAGGCTGGCTCTCAGAACGGACAGTCACACTAAGGTCGCCTGATGCAAATTCCTCATCACCCAGCACGACAACATACGGAATCCATTCCATACCTGCATCCCGTATCTTTTTACCCACAGTCTCGGCCCTGTCATCAATATCCACCCTGCAACCCAGCATTTGCTCCACTTCCAAGGCCGCATCCATATGCCGCTCAGTCACTGGAATTACCCTGACCTGGGTCGGAGACAGCCATATCGGCAGTATAGGCACCCTGCCCGCCTGTGTCCGCATATACTGCTTCTCAAGCAGGCCGTAGATAATACGCTCGATTGCACCGCTTGGCGAGCAGTGTAGGATAGTAGGCCGTTGTGCCTCACCCTGACGGTCGATATAATTAATGTCATACCTCTCTGCATTTTCCACATCTATCTGCACAGTGGACAGGGCACTGGCCTTGTCCAGGGCATCGATGAAATTGAACTCGAACTTCAGCACGAAATAAAAGAACCTCTCATCCCACATCTCCACAAGCACGGGCTTGTCAACCACACGGGCAAGTTCGGTAATGAACTCCTTATTCTCCTCATAGAAGTCCCTGGTAAACCGTATCGCAACCTCATAGTCCTCCAGATCCAGCCCCATGGTGTCCAGCACGCTCATACACATATTATACTGCTCGCCGAACTCCATGATGGCCTGCTCCATATCAGCCGCCAGCGTATGCATATCAGGCATGGTAAAGGCCCGCAGTCGCCGTAGCCCAACCACTTCGCCGCTCTGCTCCTTGCGAAAACTGTACCGAGTCATCTCGATCATCTTTAAGGGCAGATCGCGGTAAGAGATGGTCATGTCATGGTTCATCAGGAACTGGCCGAAACATGCTGCAAAACGCAAAAAGAGGCTCTTCTTGTCGGCTTCGATCGAGTACTGGCGTGCAGGGAATCGGTCCAGGTATTTCTTTAGCGTGGGATGGTTCATGTCGTACATGAGCGGAGTTTCCACTTCCATGGCACCCATGGCTGCCGTGCGGTCCAACACATAGGTTTCCAGAAGGCTCTTTATAAGCCGTCCCTTTGGATAGAACCGCATGTTTCCGCTGTCGCTGCCTGGCTCATAATCCGCAATCTCAAGACGCCGCATCAGTTCCACATGAGGCGGTGTGCGGTCCACTGCCCTGCTCTTGGACACTTCGTAGTCTTTGAACTTGCGCAGGTTATCGTGTCCTGTAAAATCAAAATCATCAAATGAATGCAGCTCTCCGTCCGGGGTCAGGATGTGCCAGTAGGACTTGGCCTTTTCTTCTGCCTTGATGGCCTCGCTTATTACTTCTTCCTTCCTGGATGCAGGTGCTGTGGATACTGCGGATGCGGCACCGTCCGGTGTCGCTTCGCCATCTACCCGGATGGTCCTGGAAAGTTCTGACAGTGGGTGGCCTTTACATTTTATCTCGAATGCCTTGTAGAACCCGAAAGGTGCCCGCTTGACATTATATTCACCTTTCAGTGCATTTTCCATATCTTTCAGGACCTGTACTGCCACCTTGGGTGATGACAGGGAACTGCTCAGGTGGGCATAGGGGTAGAGCATGATATTCTCCGCTTTGACCTGGCCTGCTACTTTCTTTATTTCATCAATTGAAGCGGCAACTGCCTTTTCCGGGTCGGTTTCATCTGCTTTTTCCACAGCGATAAAGACGGTCAGTGCTTCGTCCATGCTGCCATGGTGCATATTTTCATCTATCGTTTCTGCTACCGGGGTCTTTTTCTTAACATGGTATTCGATATGGTCTGAATGAATGAGTAGTATCTGCATATTATTGTCACCATTGTTTTGGTAATTGATAATGCTTAGATTAGATAAGGATTTTGTTTGAATGATGTGTATGTATATTTTGGTGTGTAATTGATGTGACAGTTTATTGGATTTATGGCGCATGATGCTGTGTTCAAATCATTACGAATAACAGAGGGTAAAGAGGTACATAGAGAATGGTAACAATGCTCTGTGCACTTGGTCTGACGACAAGAAGTTATATCACAGATTGCCTAACCAGCTACCCCTTTCATTCGGGGTAATCCTACCGCGGAATGCGTGGATGGTAACGCCCACGTAGTAAGCCCGCGGAACAACGTGGAAAAATCAGAAAATCCGATTCGGATCAACTGCCAGGATAAGAACGCTATGAAGAGTGTAATGCGAACCATCGAAAGAGTCGTAACGCAGGATAAGCGAAAGCGGATTTTTACGCTTAAACCAAAAGGTACGAAATCAGACTATAACGGCTGCTGGGACGTTATAGGGAATGGACAGACGGTTTCCGGCTTACAGATGGCTTCTAAGGCGTTCACAATTATCTGTGACATAGAACTTGGTAAGCCCAATATGCTCCCGGAAAATCCGGGTAGGGATCCCGTGAGGGCAAACGATGGTATAGTGGGTAAAGGAATCGATAAAAAGCGAATGTCGATCTGTAATAGGTCGAATAGAGGTTCAGAATTTACCTTAACTAGAAATGGTGCTAACTTATCGAGTGGTATCTCATTGCATGAAAGGAGGCAAAACCTGTGAATGTAAGTAAATCAATTACGCCCTCAAAAGGCGAGAGACGTGCAGACAACCAACCAAAACCCAAAAGGATTGATATCGATTAGAAAATGGTCAAAGAACATGTTAACAGGCTGCAAACCAGAATTGCAAAAGCAGTTAAGCAAGTAAAATGGAATTTGGTCAATAGATTAAGATACCTGCTAACTCATTCGTTTTATGCGAAATTGTTAGCAGTAAAGCGTGTAACTCAGAATAAGGGAAAAAGAACAGCTGGAATTGATGGCAAAAAGTGGACAACACCGAACTCCAAGATGAACGCTGCTCTTGAACTATCCGATAAGAAGTATAAAGCAAAGCCCTTGAAAAGAATCTTTATTGAGAAGCCTGGTAAAAAGAAGAAACGACCGTTAGGT